>JAYSYX010000037.1:0-15814 GCA_043727235.1 Bacteroidota bacterium | reverse complement strand
ATCGAAGGTAGGTATTCATTTGCCTTTTCGTAATTTTCGGCACTACCTCCAGTGATTTTAAATCTACTAATACCTGTTGTTCAACTAAAAGATCAGTGCGGTATCCGATATCAATCCTCACCTCTTCAAATATAACAACCAATGGCTTTTGTTCTTCCACAAACAAACCTCTTTTTCTCAATCGATAAGCTAATATTTTTTCATAAACTGACTCAAATAATCCGGGTCCAAGTTTTTTGTGTATATAAATACACTCTTCAATAATAATTGAAGTAATTTCATTGATCTTCATTTGTTTTTAGCTTTTAAAGGTTAACAATATTTATTTTTATATCACATATAAATTTATTTTTTAAGTTTAATTTAATTAATTCATCTCGTAAATAATTGCCATCGGCAAGTATATATCTATCTCTGCGTCCTCTGCACCTCTGCGCACTCTGCGTGAAACCATTTCATTCCTCAGCGCGAAACTTTTCAACTTAACAAAATCCCTTTAACCGTTGCTAAAATATCATCCGCCTCTTTTTGATCCGGAGCCTCTGCATAAACACGAAGAAGTGGTTCGGTTCCGCTGGCGCGGATCATCATCCAGCTGTTGGGACTGAGATGGAATTTGTAGCCGTCGATATCTTCTACTTTTTCTACATTATATTTTCCAAAGGAAGTATAAACACCGTTTTTACAATTGGTGATAATTTGATTTTTTAAAGAGTCAGTAATATGCAGATCGTTTCTGTCGAAATAAAAACTTCCGGTAATTGCATATACTTCATCAATTAATTGTTTTAAAGGTTTACCTGTTTTTGCCATAAATTCGAATAACAATAATCCGCACCAGATACCATCGCGTTCGGGAACGTGACCTTTAACTGCGATACCTCCGCTTTCCTCTCCTCCCAATAAAACATCTTCCACTATCATTTTTCCGCAGATATATTTAAATCCGATCTTGGTTACTTCATAATCCAAATTATAATGCTCGCACAAACGTTTTACTTTTTCACTTACGCTGAATGCAATAACAACTTTACCGTTATAATTTTTATATTTATGTAAATAGTGAATTAACAATAAAATAATATGATGCGAATCCACAAAATTTCCTTCGTCGTCATACATTCCAATCCTGTCCGCATCACCATCGTTTGCCAAACCACAAGCGAGGGTATTGTCATTTTTTAATAAATTACTCAACTCTGTTAAATTGCGATGAATAGGTTCGGGAGCCTGACCTTTAAATCCGGGATTTTCGTCGCAATGCAGTGCGACAATATTTTTTAATATACGCGGTGCAATTCTTTGTCCGGCGCCATACATTGCATCGTATCCAATTTTAATTCCCGAATTATTAATTGTTTGCAGATCGAAACTTTTTTGCACGTGTTCGAAATACATGTCTTCGAGATTTACCCAAACTAATTTACCTTCTGCTTCAAATTCTGAAAGTGATTTTGAGGGAATTTCGAATATATCAGGAATCATAGATTCCACCAAGGCAATATCTTCCGGAATTGTTGGTCCGCCGTAACCACTTTTTAATTTAAATCCGTTGTATGATGGAGGGTTATGACTTGCAGTTATTACCACTCCTGCAGTTGCATTTAATTTATTTGCACCAAGACTTATCATTGGAGTAGAAATAAAATCTTTTGCGATAAAAACTTTAACCCCTTCGGCACATAAAACCTTTGCAGTTACTTCCGCAAATAATTCACCTGCAAATCGGCAATCATGACCAACAACAACGGATGGTTCGTTGCTAATTTGTTTTACCCAATCGGCAGTTGCTTTTGCAACACGAGCAACATTATCGGTGGTAAATTCTTTTGCTATGATGGCTCTCCATCCGTCGGTTCCGAATTTTATCTGGATCATAATTAATGTGAGGTTTAATTAAGTGTTAAAGATATAAATAAAAAAACCACCTGTTATTGACAGATGGTTTTGAAAAATATTTTTGTAGTAATATAATTTTAATTTGACGATACCGTCGCGTTAGGGATTGTAGCGGAAAGCCCGCAGGAGGCGATAGCCGACGAGGACTTGTAGCGGAAAGCCCGGCCCGCAGGGAACGCCCCAATTGTTATTTAAAAATCAATCCGTCGATTTCTCGTAAAACGCTTTAATTTGTTTAAAATATTCGTCGCGGTTGCTGCTGAAATTTTTATCGTTGTCTACTCCTTTTACGGTGTAAATAGTTGTTACCTTTTTCTTCATCGCCTGTAATTCAATCATATCTGCCTGGGTCATGATATTTCCCTGTTCACCTATGATCAATAAAATTGCACGAAGGTGATCACCTTTATCTATCAAAGCCATTTTTGGTTCCAATAAAGAAACATTATAACCAATTGGCATCATGATACGTGTTCCTGATTTTTGTTCGTAGCGATTTTGTACTGTTTCGAAAGTGGAATAAGGATTATCGGCAATTACGCGATGCACTTTTAAATTGTTTGCACCAACACCGAGTGATAATCCGCCACCAATGCCCCAGCCATAAAGATCCACTGATAAAAGTGCGTGATATTTTTTAACATATTCTACTGCTGCTGTTAGATCGGTCGCAAATTGTTGATAGATAAAAAATTTGCTGCTGACATTAAAATCGCTGCTTTTTCCATATCCGCGGTAGTCATACATAAATACGTGAAAACCGAGTCCGAGAAATTTACCGGCCTGTTCTAAACCATTTGCCATGTTCACGTTACCATCGTGACTAATTATGACTGATTTTTTGGAGGATTTATCATTTTTTTCACCCGGATATAAATGCCAGGCAAATAAACTCGCACCGTCGTCGGTTGTTATCCGAATCGTGTCGAAAATAAGACCGTAATCAGCCGGCGTAATATCATATGTTCTTTGTGCATTCAGACCAATGGTTTGCTGTCCGTTTAATACTGTAGTAAGGAGAATAGCAACCGGTAAAAAGAGTTTTTTAAGCAACTTCATAATTTTTAGTATAGATTTTTGATTTTATAAAATGATTAGAACCCAATTTTCAAATTTCGTGCCTGTAAAATTAATTAGGGTTTTTTATTTCAGGCAGGAAAATCCCGATTGTGGATAATTATTGATCAAAAGTGGAAAGCAACAAGAAAAAAGGGTTTTCATTTGCATGCGGGATAAACGAAAAGTGAGGTAGAACTTCAGAATTCCCGTTAATTTTTGTAATTTTTATCTCAATTCAGCCAAGTGAGTCAGAAATTTGATACATATCGCCATAAGGGAATGCGACAGGGGCTAACCGACACTCTTCGACATAAGGGGATAAGCGATGAAAAGGTTTTAGCCGCAATTAATGCCATTCCGAGGCATAGTTTTATGGATGAGGCATTTTTGGAACATGCATATGAGGATAAAGCCTTTCGAATTGGCGAAGGGCAAACCATTAGTCAACCCTATACAGTGGCCTATATGACCGAATGGCTTGAGCTGCAACCAGAGATGAAGGTTTTGGAGGTTGGAACCGGAAGTGGTTATCAGGCTTGTGTTCTGGCAGAAATGGGAGTGAAGGTTTTTTCCATTGAAAGATTCAAAAAGCTGCACGATACGGCAAAACAGCAAATAAGTTTATTGGGATATAACAAGTCGATAAAATTATTTTTTGGAGATGGATATGAGGGAATTCCGGAACATGCACCTTATGACAGAATCATTATTACCGCAGCGGCAAAGGAGATACCCCAAAAACTTTTGAAACAATTAAAGACAGGCGGGATAATAGTTTTACCACTTGGCAAAGACGAAGATCAGCTCATGATCAAAATGACAAAAACTGCGGAAAACGATTACCGAAAAGAAATGGGAGATAATTTCAAATTTGTTCCCATGCTTCCAGGAAAGATGTTTTAGAGGATTGATCGACACAAAATATTTTTACAATTCTTATCTGCGTGCAACCAGGCACTGTATATCAAAACCTACTACTGAGGGGATAGAAGTGAGAAACTTTGTTTTAAAAAAAAGTAAGCAAAAGCGAACTACCCTATTTTTGCATCGTAACAAAACCTACGTAGTATGAAAAAAACAATTTTAATAATTGCTGTAATAGCAACCAGTTTAAGTGCTTCTGCACAAAATTTTCCTGAAGCCGGTACTTCCGGATTAGGATTTAACGTTACCGGATTATCGAATGTTATGTTTGGAAATTTCGGTTCCACTGCTCTGTCAGGTGCTGAAATTTCTGACCCCGCATTTGTTCTGGGGGGATATCCGCTAACGCTGAATAACCTAATTCCACAAAATACTTTAATGTATAAAAGATATTACGATAATAATCTAGCGAGTCGTTTTACCTTAGGTATTAACAGTATATCCAATAAAACTTTTATGGGTGATTCTACCGGTTTACCATTGGAATATAGTGAAACAGAGGAAAAAGTTTCCGGATTAACTTTCGGAATTGGTGCCGGATTAGAAAAACACATGGAAACCAGCGCAAGCAAAGTTGACCCCTTTTTAGGAGCAGAGATCATGTTTGCAATGTTTACAGGTGTGGATTATAGTTCAACATCGGATGTAACCGGTGATGGATACAGTTCTAGCTTTACGCAGGATGTGGTATATCCCGGCGGAATAGGTTTCGCTCTTAACCTTTTGGGAGGTTTCAACTATTTCTTCAGCGATTATATTTCAATCGGTGGTGAAGTGGGTTTGGGCTTTGGAATGATGAATTCAGGTGGTGAATGGACAAGCGATTCTGAATACAGTTTTACTTCAGGAGGCACAACTACAACTACCTTAACCAGCGACCGCGGTGAATACAAAAATAGTGTGAGCGGGATAAATGTGAATAGTTACGGAGGCGTTAACCTTATTGTTTATTGGTAATAGAATATCAAATTTTCCTATAGTATCCCGGCCTTTGTGCCGGGATTTTTTTGTTTGATTGCAACTATTTTGCAGGGTATCCACTCTTTGTAGCTGTTATTAATTACCTTTGCGCCTGTTTAATAAAAAACCCTGTCGAAAAGGGATCTAAGTAAAAAATATATGAAAAAAATAGTATCAATAAACACAATCCTTATACTTGCAGTTTCTGCAATAATGCTTTCAGGTTGTAAAAAAGGAGAAAACGATCCATTTTTAACCTTTCATTCCCGCGATGCCCGCCTAACTCAGAATTGGCAGCTTGTGAGTTTCATAGGGACTAAAGTGGAAACAATTGATGGAGTAGAAACAAATATTGAATACACCTTCGACGGAACTACTTTATATACCACAATTAATGGAGTAACTGCTTCAGCAACTTATTCTTTTACTATGGAAGCAAAAGCTGATGGTGAAGTTTTTTCTTCTGAAACTTCTGTTCCCTTAGATGCTATCGGCGCTAATTCACAAAGCACTAAAACCAGTTTTTGGTATTGGGGTGATGACGACAAAAATAAAACTGCAGTTTATATGGATCTTACAGGGATATTTGAGGGCATATTGGTTTACGATATTCCACGTTTAGCATATAATGATATGACCTTTGAGGTAAGTTATTCCGATAATTATACAATTGACTCAATTGCATCATCACTTAATGTTTATTACGAACTTAAGTTTGAGGTTATTCTACCATGAGGTAGTGGGCAGTCAACAGTCAACAGTAGGCGGTAGGCAGTATGTAACATTGGAGATTGTTCCTTCGAATGAAACCGTTGGAATATTTTAATACATCGTTTTATTCATTTAGTCTCAACCCGGTAATTAAAGTTTCCCGCATAGCCACTCACTAATATTTCTAAAATTATTCTGAAGTTCAAAGTCATTGCGAGAAATTGCGCAGCAATATCGAAGCAATCACACGAATGTTTCCTTTACTTTTAATTAGTAGAATTCTCAATTCCTAAATGAGTAGCTGAAACTTTATCGTCTTTATTGGTGGCTTAAGTTATTGGGTGAGTGGTGAATATTGAGTGGTGAGTATGCTCCGAGTCATGCTTTCTTTTTGAGATCATACTTCATTTATAATCAACTGCCGTATTGACGATTCATGCAATAAGTGATGAGTGACATAATTGTTTGAGAAACTTCGAATTTGTTCCAATTAAATTAAATTATAAAAAAGGACTAGGAAGTTTCAAATTACATCAACGCCAATTATCAATTCTCAATTCTCAATTGCTACTTGTATTTCATCATCGTTCTGTCAAGATCTCTTTGTTCGTCTTTTTTCTTGATGGATTCGCGTTTATCGTAGACTTTTTTTCCTTTTGATAGCGCGATTTCTACTTTTGCAAATCCTCGCTCGGTAAGGAACAAACGCAGGGGGACAATTGTATATCCGCGCTCTTTAACTTTTGCTAATAATTTATTGAGTTCTTTTCTGTTGAGCAATAATTTGCGTATTCGCAATGGTTCATGCTGCCAAATAGTTGCTTGTTTAAATTCGGAAATACTTAAATTTTTGATCCACAGTTCATCTCCCTTAAAAAAACAAAATGCATCACTCAAATTAACTTTTCCATCCCTTATACTTTTTATTTCGCTCCCATGCAAAATAATCCCTGCCGAATATTTATCCAGTATCTCATACTCATAGGTTGCCCTCTTATTGCTGATGTTAACGTTGTTATAGTCTTTTTTTTCTTTAGCCACTTTGTTTTTCGTGAATCGTAAATCGTGAATCGTGAATCCGTGTTTTAACTCTAACAATCTAACCTTCCTAGGTTTTTATCATGTCGCGTGTCCTCCGTTACGCGTTCCGCGTCCCAATACCTCCAAACGCTCAATAACCTCATTCAGTTTCACTTTTTTCAATATCTTTTGCCCTGTTCGCCCATCGGCAATTATTCTATCGCCAACTTTTGCTACAAAGGAACAAATAATGGCATTTGCTTCCACCTCCTCCAAAGTTGCGTAAAAATCGACAGTACTTCCCACTAAAACCGGTGAACGATGATACACCTCGATAAAAGTTCCGATTCCTTCTTCATCCTCCTCCTTCATTTCCAATACAAAAAGCCTGGTGCTCCATTCTGCGTCTTTGGTCAGATAAAAAGTGGCGTAGAGGGGATGCACCATTCCGCTCTCGAAGGCAGCAATTTCGGTGCTTTGAACCACTTTGCTGTAAATTTTTATATCGCCCTTACTAAATGGATTTTTCACTTTAAGTGCTAAATTAAGGAGTTTCATTTTAGAAATTTTTTATAATGTGCAAAATTATTTTTTAGATTAGTCTAAATTTTATACCTTTGCCTCAAAATCATAATATGTCAAGAATAATTTTAGCATTGATTGTAGCCGCAACCATTGTTGGATGTGGAGGAACAACAGAGGAAAAGGGAGATAAAAAACTCAATATCATTACAACAACAGGAATGATAGCAGATGCTATTGAAAATATTACCGGCGACAAAGCAACAGTAATTGCATTAATGGGACCGGGAATTGACCCACATTTATACAAAGCATCGCAGGGTGATCTTACCAAATTGCGTGAGGCCGATATTATTTTTTATAACGGACTGCACCTGGAAGGGAAAATGCAGGAAATTTTTGATCAATTATCGAAAGAAAGAGCAGTTTTTGCCATCAGCGCTTCCATTGATGAAAAAAAGTTGCGCAATATAGCACAGGTATCAGGCATCAGTTCACATGATCCCCATCTTTGGTTTGATGTGATGTTGTGGAGTGAATGTGTGGAGGAAATTGGCAAAAAACTTTCAGAAACAGACAAAAAAAATGCAGCATTATATCAGGAAAATACAAAGATCTATCTTGAAAAATTAAAAAAACTGGATGAGGAAGTGCGCAATAAAATATCTTCCATTCCACCTGCGAACAGAATATTAATCACATCTCACGATGCATTCGGATATTTTGGAAGAGCCTATGGAATTGAAGTAAAGGGATTACAGGGAATATCAACTGCGGCTGAATTCGGATTAAAAGATATTACCGATATGGTAAACATGGTAATTGAACTTAAAGTAAAAGCTGTTTTTGTGGAAAGTAGTGTGAGTGAAAAATCGATTAATGCAGTGCGGGAAGGATGTGAACAAAAAGGCCATAACTTAAAATCTGGTGGAACATTATTCAGCGATGCAATGGGTGCAAAAAATACGCCGAAGGGAAATTATATCGGTATGGTACAACACAATACAAATATTATATACGAGGCATTAAAATAATAAGAAATAAATATAGAATGCATGGATAAAATAATAAAAGATCCGGTGATAGAGGTGCACGATCTCACCATATCATACAATAAAAAACCTGCAATTTGGGATATTGATTTTATGATACCGGAAGGAAAACTTGTGGGTATTATCGGTCCGAATGGAGCAGGTAAATCTACGCTTATAAAATCGATGATGCAATTGATTCCACGCGACAGTGGTTATGTAAAATTATTCGGAAAAGAACTCGATGAAGTCCGCGATCGAATTGCATATGTTCCACAACGCGGAAGTGTGGATTGGGATTTCCCTGCCAGTGTGTTGGATGTTGTGATGATGGGCCGTTATGGTAAATGTGGAATATTCGGCAAACTTGGTAAAAAGGATAAAGAAATTGCAATGTTGTGTCTGGAAAAGGTGGGAATGCATCAATATATCAACCGTCAGATCTCGCAATTATCTGGTGGACAACAACAACGTGTATTTATTGCACGTAGTCTTGCACAAGAAGCCGATCTGTATTTTATGGATGAACCATTTGCCGGAATTGATGCTACTACGGAACAAACTATTTTCGAATTATTATTAAATATGCGCAGTGAAGGAAAAACAATACTGGTGGTGCATCACGATCTTCAGAGTGCATATGAATATTTTGATTGGATCATTTTGATAAATACTCAATTAATTGCATCAGGTCCGAAGGAAGAAATATTTGTTCCGGAATATTTGCAAAAAACTTATGGTGGAAAATTATCTTTATTAATGAATGTGGGACATCTGTTGAGTGAAATGGAGGCCCCCATTCGAGAGAAAAAAAAGTAAAAATATGACACGTCAATTTAAAAAAATTATCGTTTTACTGGTCATTTGTATTTATGTTGGTTCTTTAAATGCTCAAATTGAAGCAATAATAACCGACCGACCTGATCAAACAGAAAGTGCAGCACTAACTCCCATAGGATATCTGCAGGGTGAACATGGTTTTGCAGTTAATTTTTTAGATTTTAATAATGAATATTCTATTGCGTCAACGTTAATGCGTTATGGCATTAATGAATATTTTGAA
Source organism: Bacteroidota bacterium (assembly GCA_043727235.1). Taxonomy (GTDB): domain Bacteria; phylum Bacteroidota; class Bacteroidia; order Chitinophagales; family BACL12; genus UBA7236. Next base: position 6,625 of record JAYSYX010000037.1, on the reverse strand, counting down.
TTGCGTTTGGAAGTAGCTCCCGGAATTATTGATGCAACAGAAAATACGTTTGGAATCAGCCCCATTAGCCTGGGTTTAAAATCTAAATTAATTGAAAAGGACAAATATGCATTATCCTTGATAACACATGTGCAATTTTCAAAAATTGCAACAAAGGATCTTCGTTCAAATTATACGGCCATTGCTTCCAGATTAACCAGTGCCCACAGTATTAATGATTGGTGTAGTATTGGATATAATGTGGGAATAGAATGGGACGGTTTCACTCCTTCTCCATATTATATTTACACGCTTACATCCGGATTTTCAATCGGAGAACATTGTGGTGTATTTGCTGAAGCCTTTGGTAATTTATATTATTCAAATCCTGCCAGCGATATTATTTATGACCCGCTTGATAAACATTACGTTGATGCAGGATTTACATATAGTCCTAATCCGGATCTGCAATTCGATATTTCCTGCGGAACTATTTTACAAAAAGGAATTATGGATGTATTTATTTCAACAGGATTCGCATACCGGTTCAATACAATTAATAAATGAAAACTTTCTTTGATTTCTTTTCCTTTTCCGATCCCAATGTTCAATTTGTGGTTATAGGAATGATATTGCTCGGAATCGGGACTGCAACAATTGGCACCTTTGCATTTTTGAGAAAAAGGGCATTAACCGGAGATGCAATTGCACATTCTGTTTTACCCGGAGTTTGTCTTGCATTTATGTTATTTGATACAAGAAATTTATGGGTTTTATTGGGAGGAGCGTTTGTTACAGGCTGGTTGTCTATCATATTTGTGGACCTCATCACAAAAAAAACAAAATTAAAACCCGATACTGCAATAGGTTTAACTCTATCTGTATTTTTTGGTGTTGGAATATTATTGCTCACTTTCATTCAACAAAGTGGTAACGCATCACAAAGCGGTTTAAGTAATTTTTTATTCGGTAAAGCGGCGGCCATGAGTACCGATGACATCAAGACAATGGCAGTGGTAAGTTTATTTATTATTGTTGTTGTTGCAATTTTCTTTAAAGAATTCAGGTTGTTTAGTTTTGATCCCGATTATGCTAAAACAACAGGATTACCGGTCAACTTCTTACAACTCGCATTAACCACCTTAACAGTTTTAGCCGTGGCAGCAGGAATTCAGGCAGTTGGAGTGGTGTTAATGGCTTCCTTATTAATTACTCCGCCGGCAGCAGCAAAATACTGGACCGATAAATTGGGGAAAATGATTTTGCTCAGTATTTTGTTTGCAGTGATGGGAAGTATTACTGGAGCTTATATATCCTATGCAAATAATAAAATGCCAACTGGACCATGGATAGTAACCATGACCTCAATAATAGCAGTACTGAGCATATTATTTGCGCCAAAAAAAGGAGTGATACCAAAAATGATCATCCGCAAAAAATATCAGAATAAAATGTTGCGTGAAAATATATTGAAGGAATTATATCACCTCGAAGAAAAAAATCCGGGGAAAAAATCATTTTCTCTTTCAGATATTGCAACAGAACGCGAAATGAAAACTTCCAATTACGTATTTGGTTTGCGTATGTTATTGCGTAAAGACCTGGTAGTGAAAATTAATGCCGCTTATTATTTAACAGAAAAAGGCCTGGAAGAAGGAAAAAGAATTACCCGTATCCATCGCCTCTGGGAAATGTATTTAACCGAAAAACTCAATATCGCAAGTGACCACGTCCACGACGACGCCGAAGCCATCGAACATATCATCACCCCCGAAATTGAAAAACGATTAATTGAACTTCTCGATAAACCAGAAAAAGACCCTCACGAAAAAATAATACCATATTAAAAAAATGAAAGAATTAATAATTAAAGAATGGAAGAATTAAGTTATAAAATAAAGTTGTTTTTCAACTCGATCCGCAATTTCCCGGCTATCGATTTACAAGTCCTATGTCCTATTTCCTATTTCCTAGGTCCCCTAAAGGAGAAAGGAGTGAGGAGTAAGGAGTCTTCCTTCGCTAAAGCTATGGAGGACAAGTTTAAATTTCTTGCGAAATTTTTGCAAATCCCACCCTTTGTTTTCCCGTGTCCCGTATCCCATGTCCCAAATTCCATTCTTTGTTTTCCCGCGTCCCGCGTCCCGTGTCCCGTGTCCCGTGTCCCGTATCCCGTGTCCGACTCCAATCACTTTGCAAACGAAATATATCAATCTACAAAAAATTTTAACCAGAACAACAAACTAACCCATGGATGCATTTTGGATAATAATAACCGGTAGTCTCGTAGCAATAACGTCAGGGTTGTTGGGCTGCTTTTTAATTTTGCGGCGAATGGCAATGGTTGGTGATGCAATTTCGCATGCAGTGTTACCGGGAATTGCAATTGCTTTTTTACTTTCAGGTTCGCGCAATTCTGTTCCGATGTTAATTGGTGCAGCAGCATTCGGAATGTTGTGTACGGTATTAATAGAATTATTTCACAAAAAAGCAAAATTACAGGAAGATGCAAGTATTGGCATCAGTTTTACCTGGTTATTTGCAATTGGTGTAATATTAATTACTTATTATGCAGATAAAGTAGATCTCGATCAGGAATGTGTTCTATATGGAGATATTACCTTTATTAATTTCGAAACATGGTTGAATATTCCCACTGCAGTCTGGATGTTGGGTGGATTATTTATTCTGGTAATTTTATTTATTGTGATTGGTTACAAGGGACTCTATTTAACTACATTCGATCCAGACTACGCTGCAACCGTCGGAATATCGGTTGTACTCTGGCATTATTTATTAATGGGTGCAGTATCACTTACCACAGTATTATCTTTTGAAAGTGTAGGTGCAATTTTAGTGGTTGCATTTTTAATTGTTCCGGGAGCAACAGCATATTTGATTACACATAAATTAAAAACAATGTTGTGGCTTTCAGCAGTATTCGGAATTGCAGCAAGTATGAGCGGATATTATTTTGCTGTTATTCTAAATGCATCTGTTTCCGGTGCAATGGTAACCATGTTGGGGATATTTTTTATTGGGGCATTTGTTTATAGTGTTTATTTGAAGAGAAGAAGTGGAAATATAGGTAAGATTGAAGGTAATGCCGTGTAGGCCTTCAGGGTAATTTCAGTAACATTCGGGGGGATTGCTTCGACATTGCGGAGCAATGTCTCGCAATGACGTTGAACTTCAAGATAATTTTAGTAACATTGGGGAGTTGCTTCGTGTGAAACTTTGATATTGGGTGAAAACTGAATGAATTAATTGATAAATTTAAAATATTCTAAAAACTTTAATTCGAAGCCACATTCTCCAATGCTACAAACTGCCCATTTATCCTCTGTAGCTTTAGCGAAGGAGGACTTCCCACTGTTGACTGTTGACTCCCACTGCCCACTGTTGACTACTAAAGGAAGTAAACTTTTTCTTAATTGAAAGTTTCATTCGAAGGAACCATTTCCAATGTTACAAACTGTTGACTGCCACTGCCACTGCCACTGCCACTGCCACTGCCCACTGCCACTGCCACTCGACTGCCACTGCCACTACCCCCTACTTCAACCTCCTCACCAATAAATTCGCAGCCACCTTTTGCGAGACAACTAATTCTTTTTTATTATTGATGATAATGATCTTGCTTTGATCGTAGTCCTCGTCGTCTTTTATTTTTATTTTGGTATTTATAACGAGATCAATTTTATTTAGATATTGCAGAAATTGTGCAGAGTGATCAATTACAGCGGCAATAATTCCGATATCACCTTTTTGCATTTTATCGAGTGTAACATCTTCATGATAAGCAATATTTCCATCCTTATCCGGAATAGGATCACCGTGCGGATCGAATTTCGGATTGCCAAGAAAATTATCAATGCGATCGGTCAGAATTTCCGAATTAATATGTTCCAGTTGTTCTGCGAGTTCATCCACTTCATCCCAACTAAATTTTAAAGTATCCACCAAAAATGTTTCCCATAAACGATGTTTTCGAATGAGGTCCTTTGCTAATTTTTTTCCTTTATCGGTTAACGATACTCCGTAATATTTTTCGTAATGGATTAATTTTTTTCCCGATAACTTTTTCAGCATATCCGTAACCGATGCTGCAGTAGTTGCCAGTTTTTCAGAAATAGCATTCGTAGAAACATTCTCCTTCTGCATCTCCGACAATTTGAATATGGCCTTTAAATAATTTTCTTCGGTGTGAGAGATGGAGGGTTTCAATTTGGTCGGTTATTTTGATTATTGTTGAAAGCCTAAAGGTAATTAAAGAATTTGGGGAAGTTGAAGTCCCGTTGCAGTTGGCAGTAGCAGTTGGCAGTAGTAACATTGGAGATGGTTCCTCCGAATTAAACTTATGAGGATTAGAGAAGTAAACTCCTAATCATTCAGTGATAATCCTCCTTCGCTACTCCGACAAAGGACATATAATTAATGAGTTTAATAAATTGTGAGTCGTCTAATTTTACAACTCCCCGTTTAATATTGATTCCTGACGATTGACTAAGACTCACGACCATTAAATCGCTGCCATTGCAAACTGCCTACTGCCAACTGCCACTGCCTACTGCTACTGCCCACTGCTACTGCCCACTGCCAACTCCTCTAAAACGTCCCCGTCGACAACATCACCAAAGTACAACCTTCTACCGTCTCAATATCATTCTCTCTTGCCAGATCTTCCAATTCTTCGTTTTCCGTTCCCGGATTAAAGATGATACGTTTTGGATGCAAGGCTATGATCTTTTGGTAGTATTCCTTTTGATTATCCGGATTGAGATAAAGTGTTACCGTATCTATATCATTCGCATTTGGAAACTCCTTCTGGATATTGATATCATCTATCTTCGATTCTCTTTTGCCCACTGCAATCACTTCATGTCCAAAGGCTTTAAGTTTACGGGCTGCAATATAACCGTAGCGTTCAGGGTTGGGAGATGCGCCTAATACCAATGTTTTTTTCACAATATCTTTTTTATTTAAAAAAATGTTATATCTTGCTTGTTGAAACAACCAGCTGTAGTAAATCGTTCAAAAAAACCACAGCTATGCAATTAGAAACTATTACAACTATTGAAAAAGAGCAAATTCCTTTTCTGGAATTAAATTATCACGATGTACTTCATCATCCTGATTATATAAATCGCAGAAAACATATTTTATATGATGCGATGATTCTCGGTAATAATTACCACACAAAAGTAAAGATCATATTCGAATGTAAACAAGGTATTTTTCAAGTTGAAACCACCGTCTGGACCGCTACGGAAGATTTTGTTTTATTAAAGGGAGGTGTTTATCTTCCCGTCATGTGCATACATGATGTAATAATCGCCTGAGAAATTGAAAAGTAACATTGAAGGGATTGCTTCGACATTGCGGAGCAATGTCTCGCAATGACGTCGGACTGCAGGATAATTAATTATTTCTTCGATTTAATGTTACGATAATTATTTTGGAGATGTATGTCATTGCGAGTCATTGCGAGTCATTGCCAGTCATTGCGAGTCATTGCAAAGCAATGGCGAAGCAACCACTCACCTTAAAGCAACATCCTCACCGGTTCCTCAAGGTACTGCTTAAGTGTCTGCAAAAACTTTGCACCCACGCTCCCATCCACAGCTCTATGATCACAACTCATCGTCACCTTCATCACATTGCCGACAACAATAGCTCCGTTTTTAACAACAGGCACCTGATTAATTCCACCCACAGCAAGAATACACGCATCCGGTGGATTTATAATTGCAGTAAATTCTTCAATACCCATCATGCCGAGATTGGAAATTGTAAAAGTATTTCCCTCCCACTCACTTGGTTGTAGTTTTCTGCTTTTTGCACGCGCAGCAAGATCATTTGTTTCCATTGCAATTTGCACCAGCGATTTATTATCCGCAAAACGAATAACCGGAACAACAAGTCCGTCGTTAATTGCAACTGCAACACCAATATGAATATGTTTATTTATTTTAATGCTTTCACCTCTCCAACTCGAATTAACCTGTGGATGCTGACGCAATGCCATTGCACATGCTTTCACCACAAGATCATTAAATGAAATTTTCACCGGACTCACATCATTTAATGCTTTGCGCGAAGCCATAGCCTCATCCATATTTATCGATACCGTTAAATAAAAATGCGGAGCGCTGAACATACTTTCCGAAAGTCGTTTTGCTATTACTTTGCGCATTTGCGAAACCGGAACATCTTCAGAACTTTCTTCACCACTAAATTCACGCAATTGCATCACAGGCATTTTTTGTTCTGCAGTTTCTTTTTCAACAACTTGCGGAACAAAATTTTCTATATCTTTTTTTATTATTCTTCCTTCAGGTCCGCTTCCCGAAACATCACTTAAATTAATTCCTTTATCTCCTGCAATTTTTTTTGCGAGTGGCGATGCTTTAATTCTTTCCTCGTCGCTGGATTTTATTTCAGAAACTTTTTCTGTTTCTTTAACTACCGTGTCGTCTTTTTTAGGAGCCTCTTCCTTTTTATCTTTATCTTCTTTCAGATCAGTTTCTTCAATTTTATCTGCTACTACTTTCTCCTCCGTTTCTTCCTTTTTAGGTTCCTCTTTCTTTTCCTCTGTTTTTTCTTCTACTTTCGGTTTGTTTTCATTTAATAAAGCCTGAAAATCTTC
>JAYSYX010000036.1:0-5592 GCA_043727235.1 Bacteroidota bacterium | reverse complement strand
TTTCGGTATTCATGTTGCACGAATGGCGGGTATGCCACAACAAATAGTTAAACGCTCCAACGAAATATTATCACTTGCTCCTACTCTGGTGAATATTTTATCAACTATACCAATTTTAGCTTCTCTCGCAGGCACAAAACTTCCAATTTGCGCCATGAGGACAATTAATGCCGTTTGTCGGAGTAATGCAGATTTTCCCGCCATATTCGGACCGGTAATAATAACGATCTGCTGCGTTTCTGAATCGAGAAAAATATCGTTTGGAATATAATTTTCACCAACGGGTAAATGATGTTCAATTACAGGATGTCTTCCTTCCTTAATATCCACCATTCCTGATAACTCTGCATCATCAAATAATTCAGGTCTTCTATAGGTATATTGAATTGCGGTGTTTGCAAAATTGAGTAATACATCCAATCGGGCAGCAATGCCTGCATTTAATTGAATGGGTTGTACATATTCGTTTAATGCAAAAATAAGTTCATCGTATAATTTTTGTTCGAGCGCAAGAATTTTCTCTTCGGCACCCAATATCTTTTCTTCATACTCTTTTAAAAGCGGAGTGATAAATCGTTCACCACTTGTCAATGTTTGTTTTCTAATCCAATCAACCGGGACAGTATCTTTATATTTATTGGTCACCTCCAAATAATATCCAAACACATTATTGAATCCGATCTTCAAACTCGGAATTCCTGTCCTGATAATTTCTTCCTGTTGCAATTTCAGTAAAAAATCTTTTCCTGAATTGCCGATCTCCCGTAATTCATCAAGATCAGCATTAATTCCCTTTTTTATCAGATTTCCTTTATGGATCTGAACAGGGGCATCTTCGGCCAATTCTTCATCGATACGTTTCTTAATTAATTCACAAAGGTTTATTTGATCTCCTATTTTTTGTAAAGGAGGGTTGTCCGTTTTTAATAGATAAGATTTCAGATCCGCTAAAGCATGTAAGGCTCTGTTCAGTTGTATTACTTCTCTTGGATTTATCTTTTGCATGGAAACCTTGGAAATGATTCTTTCCAGATCGCCAATGGCTTTTAATGAATTTCCAATATTTTTCGAAAGTTCAGGATTTTTTATAAGATGTTCCACTGTATCCAACCTTACTTCAATTGCATGTTTATCCTTTAACGGCATTAATATCCACCGGCGCAATAAACGTGTTCCCATTGGAGTGATACTGTGATCCAACACTTTTAACAAAGAACTTCCTTCCTCATTAAATGAATGTACAAGTTCTAAATTGCGAATCGTAAACCTGTCGAGCCAGACATATTGTTCCTCGGGCAAACGCGAGACAGCTGTAATATGTCCGAGGTTATTATGTTCCGTGTCCTTTAAATAGTGAATAGAGGCCCCTGCAGCAATAATTGCGTGTTCCAGATCATCAATTCCAAATCCTTTTAAGGATGTTGTTCCGAAATGCGTTAATAATTTTTCTTTAGTATAATCCTCAGCAAATATCCAGTCGTCTAGTCCATAGACATAAAATTTATTCCCGAATAATTCTTTAAAATGTTTCACCTGAAATTTAGGTAAAATTATTTCTGCAGGTTGCAGACTATGCAGTAATTTTTCTATGTAATCATTTTTCCCTTGTGCGACAAAAAATTCACCTGTAGTAATATCCAAAAAACTAATTCCGGTATTTTCTTTACCCAAAAAGCAGCTCGATAAATAATTATTATTTTTTGCCTCCAGCATTTTATCGCTGGTGGTAATTCCGGGAGTAATTAATTCTGTAACTCCTCTCTTAACAATTGTTTTTGTGAGTTTCGGATCTTCCAATTGTTCACAAATAGCCACTCTATATCCGGCTCTCACTAATTTTGGAAGATATGCATCCAGTGCATGATATGGAAATCCCGCCAATTCAATAAAGGTCGCTGATCCATTTGCGCGCCTCGTAAGTACTATCCCCAAAACCTTCGCCGTAATCACTGCATCCTGCGAAAATGTCTCATAAAAGTCCCCAACCCTAAACAACAATATCGCATCCGGATGTTTTGCTTTAATACGATTGTACTGCCCCATGAGTGGGGTTTCTTTTAAGGGTTTCATGTAGTACAAATATACGAAAAATGACCTAGGAAATAGGAAGTAGGAACGTTACGTTAGGGTTCGAAGTTCTGAGTTCTGGGTTCTGGGTTCTATGTTAACTAAAGTTTACATGGTTTGCAAAAGTTTCAGAGTTGTGATCCAATTAATGTTTTTTATTTTTTGATTGTTATTTTTTATTATAGGCCCTCAGCCCCAAAGGGGAGCTATCGTTTTCGTTTAAATCTTTGTAATGTTTTATTAAGAAGCAAAAATCTCCAATGTTACAAATTTATCCTCCGTAGCTTCAGCGTAGGAGGACTGCCCACTGTTGACTGTTGACTTTATATACCTGGTTTGCAAAAGTTTCAGGGTTGTGATCCGATTAATGTTTTTTATTTTTTGATTGTTATTTTTCATTCTAAGCCGCTAACTCCATAGAGGTGCTTTTGTACTAGCTTTAAATTTTAGTAAATATTTAATTCGGAGAATTAATCTTCAATGTTACAAACTGCCCACGGGCCACCAGCCCCATAGGGGAGCTATAGTACAAATTTTAAATTTTAGTAAAGCTTTATTTCGAAGAATTAATCACCAATGCGACAAACTGCCCACTGCTACTGCCAACTGTTTACTGCCCACTGCCCACTTTTCCATGATATAATCCAACTCCGATCCCAACTTCTCACTTACAAAGTGAAACCACCCCCTCCACCAATCTATCCAAATCAGAAATACTCGTATACACATGCGGAGCAATTCGAACACCATGAATATTTTCCCAATTTATTGAAACGCAGTGAATGGAATGTTCGTTAAATAATTTATTTGCAATATCTCCCGGTTCATGACCATCGATGGAAAAATTTGCAATTGCGCAGGAAAATTTAGGATCGAGTGAGGTATTTAATTTAAATTTAGGATAGGAAGTTAATTTTGATGTCCAATAATCTTTTAAATAACGCAAACGCGCTTCTTTGCGTTCCGGACCAATCATTAAATGAAAATCGATGGCATTTGCAATGGAATATTCAATAGGAAATGAACGTGTTCCAAGATTTTCAAATTTGCGGATATTATTTATATCCTGCGTTTCCGGAGCACCCATGAGCGGCCAAACTTTATGAATCTTTTCTTTTTTTATCCATAATATTCCTGTTCCGATAGAAGAACTCAACCATTTATGTAAACTTGTTCCGTAATAATCTGCTCCTAATTCGGGAATTTTAAATACAAAGTGCCCGAAGGTATGTGCGCCATCCACCATTACTTCCGGACCTTTTGCATGTACAGCATCTGCAATTGCTTTTACTGGATTAATATGTCCGGTCCAGTTAATGATATGATTTACCTGTACTAATTTAGTACGTGATGTAATTTGTTCCGTATATTTTTTTACAAGATATTCAGTGCTTTCAGTCGGCAATTCCAACTCCACCCATTTAATTATAATTCCATCTCTTTTTTCGCGTTGTTTCCATGCATTTATCATGTTGGGATAATCCTGTTTGGTGAGAATTACCTCATCCCCTTTTTCAAGATCTAATCCGAAAATAATATTGTCAAGTGCTTCCGTAGTATTTCTGTTGATCGCAATTTCTTCAATATTGCAGCCGGCAAGATCTGCAATTTTTTTGCGCAGACTTTCTCTTCCTTTATCTAAAATTTGCCACATAAAATAACTAGGCCCTTCGTTTGCCATTTTATTAAATCTGTCCAAGGCATCCTGCACTACTTTTGGTGAAGGACTCACTCCGCCATTATTTAAATTAATAAGGGTGGCAGAAGCGGTATAAGATTCTTTGATCAAATTCCAAAAATCTTCATCCTGCGCAACGAGTTTAGGCGAAATATTATTCACCCGATTTATTCCGGCCTTTAATTCCTCACTAAAAACCAATTCCGGCAAAGCAGCTAAACTTACGAGTGCGGTAGCCTTTTTAAAAAATGATCTGCGATTAACCATGGAATTAATTGATAATTGATAATTGACAATTGACAATTAGAATATCTGACAATGATAGGGAAAATAACTTAAAATGAAAAATGAAGGAATTATAAATGAAGGAATTAAGGAATGAAAGAATGAAGGAATGTGTTCCAACCTAGAATATTAAGTTCCAATCGGAGCAAAACTCAGAACTGAAACATGTAGTGATCGACGCAGGAGATCTACTACGTGTCAGAACTCAGAACATCGACGAAGGAGATCATGTTAAACCTTTTGCTCAACCAAAACGATCTCTTTCAGTTTATCCACCATAAAATCAACTTCTTCCAAAGTATTAAACTTACAAAAAGAAAAACGTACAGCGGCGGAATCTTTTTCGCGGTGGAGATGGGCGATAACGTGAGAACCGATGCTGCTTCCACTACTGCAGGCAGATCCACCACTTACTGCGATGCCGGCAATATCTAAATTAAATAATAATAATTCATTTTTTTCACTGGCGGGAAAGTTTACATTTAATACAGTGTATAATCCGTTTTCAGGAGAGTTAAATATTACTCCGGGGAATTCGTTTTTTAATCTGTTTTGCAAATGTTCACGCAAGGAAATAATATATTTTTTTGTTTCTTCTAATTCTGAATATGCAATTTCCAATGCTTTTGCAAGACCAATTATTCCGTAAAGATTTTCTGTCCCGGCACGCATATTTCTTTCCTGAGCACCTCCGTGAATAAGTGGTTTAATATGTGCATCCGCATTAACATAAATAAATCCGACACCCTTTGGTCCGTGAAATTTATGTGCAGCACAGGAAATAAAATGGATCTTCGTTTTTTGAAGATCCAGTGGGTAATGTGCCATTGTTTGAACGGTATCGCAATGAAAAAAGGTTTTATAATTTTGACACAATTCGCTTACCCTTTCTATATCCAATAAAACACCGATTTCATTGTTTGCATGCATTAAACTTACCAATGTTTTTTCGCTGGAATTTTTCAGAATATTTTCCAGATCATTATAATCAATGGAAGCATCGGGCAACAATTTTACATAACTCAATTTAATTTTACCTTCCGCTTTTAAAGCTTCTACCGTATGTGTAACTGCATGATGTTCAATTTCAGAAGTAACAATATGGGTAACACCAAGATCGCGAACGCTGCATTGTAAAGCCATATTATTGGCCTCTGTCCCACCACTGGTAAAAAATATCTCCCCTGGCGAAACATGGAAAAGTCCGGCAATGAATTTCCTTGCCTTTTCAATGGCCGCTCTGGTCTCCCGACCATAAGAATGGATGGAGGAAGGGTTACCGTAATGATTGTTGAGGTATGGGAGCATTGCCTCCAGCACCTTTGGATCTAGGCTGGTAGTGGCTGCATTATCGAAATAAACACGCATTGGTTTAGGTTATTGGGCAAAGTTACGGATAATTTATAAGTTGGGATGTGAAAGCACCAAACTGCGGATTACTGCGATTTAAAGCGGAGTTTGTATCAAAATTTGGTGCAAATTGAAATGAAGACAATTTGTTCTTTCGAACACTTTATGACGATATTGCTAATTACAATTAGAGCAAAATAATTACCCGTAGC
>JAYSYX010000035.1:0-2271 GCA_043727235.1 Bacteroidota bacterium | reverse complement strand
AATACCGGAGTGCAAATAAAACCATCTCAGGCAGTTGCTGGTGATCTCTCTTTTTTTTACAAAAATAAATTTGAAACTTTTGGAAAAAATACTGAATTGGGTTTAGGATTAAATATTTCGAATGTAGGTAATAAGATCACTTATACTAATAGTGTGGAAAAGGATCATTTACCTACTAATTTGGGAATTGGAGCTTCTTATGGAATAAATATAAACAATTATAACAAACTAATTCTCGCCGTTGATTTTAATAAATTAATGATTCCAACACCGGATACAGCGGATTACGATCCTCAGAATGGAATTCCGGATTTTAAAGAACAAACTGTTTTTGACGGGATGATTCATTCCTTCAGCGATGCTCCTGATGGTTTTATAGAAGAGATACATGAAGTAACAATTTCAACTGGTATAGAATATTGGCTCTACAACAAATTTGCACTGCGTACAGGATATTTTTATGAACATGCAACAAAAGGTGGCCGACAATTTTATACCTTGGGAACCGGTGTACAATATAATACTTTTGGTATAGATTTTTCCAGTCTCTTTCCCTTGAAAAAGAATCAAAATCCTTTAAACAACGTTTTACATTTAACATTAACACTGAATTTGGATTCAATTGTTTCTAATGTAAAATCACGCTACGGAGATGGAAATGAAGGTTGATCAAATTGCTTAAATTGAATAGATTACACTTTACTATTTCCTTGAACTTATTTATAAAATTTAGGATTATCATTTCCATAGACTTTCTTTAAATTATAAACCCCAAATAATTGTGGGTATTAATTAAAATAAAAACTCCCTGTCATAACCCTCCGCCCATCCACAGCGTTCGTTGCGCGTACCACTGTGGGGACACAGCGACACCTTTCTCCTGGCTGTTCATTCGTGCATTCGTGGCTCCCTTTTTATTCCATATTGTGTAAAAAATTAATAGCCACGAATTCACGAATAAAAAAATCCTAATTTAAACCCACTTTACCTTTGGCTTTCATTCGTTCGTCTGTTTGACAGTATGTTAGTGCCCGATTTATTCCTCCAAAATCCTTAAATTTGCGGTATATTACATACAATGAAAGACGCTTTACCCTACCACCCCAAAAATAAAATAAGAATTGTAACCGCTGCAAGTTTATACGATGGACATGATGCTGCAATTAATGTGATGCGACGGATTATTCAGGCGACTGGTGTTGAAGTTATTCACCTCGGTCATGATCGCAGTGTGGATGAGGTTGTTAATTGTGCAATTCAGGAAGATGTGCAGGCAATTGCCATGACGAGTTATCAGGGAGGACATACCGAATATTTTAAATATATGTATGATCTTCTGCAGGAAAAAGGTGCGGGTCAGATAAAAATTTTCGGCGGGGGCGGAGGTACTATCTTACCAACGGAAATTGAAGAATTACAGAATTACGGTATCACCAGAATATATTCTCCCGACGATGGAAGGTCATTGGGATTGCAGGGAATGATAAATGATCTCGTGGAGAAAAGTGATTTTGCAACGGGAATTAATTTAAATGGAGAGCTGAATAAATTAACCCTTTTAAATGAAAGTAATTCTACGCAGGAAAAATACAGAAGTATTGCGCGTTTAATTTCCGCAGTGGAAAATACTACACCTGACGCAAATAATATTATGACGCAGGTGGAAGTTCTTATTAAAGAAAACAAAACGCCGGTATTGGGAATTACAGGTACCGGTGGTGCAGGAAAATCTTCATTAGTTGATGAATTAGTGAGAAGATTTTTAGTGGACTTTGATAATAAAACAATTGCAATTTTATCTGTTGATCCAAGCAAAAGAAAAACAGGTGGAGCATTATTGGGTGATAGAATTCGCATGAATGCAATAAATAATTCACGGGTTTATATGCGGTCGATGGCAACACGTCAGGCAAATCTTGCACTTAGTAAACATGTGGATGAAGCAGTTAAAATATTAAAGGCTGCAAACTTTGATCTTATTATACTGGAAACCTCGGGCATAGGACAAAGTGATACGGAAATTACAGAACACAGTGATGTTTGCATGTATGTTATGACTCCGGAATATGGTGCGGCAAGTCAACTTGAAAAAATTGATATGCTGGATTTTGCAGATATAATTGCCATAAATAAATTTGATAAACGCGGAGCCAGTGATGCGCAGCGCGATGTGAGAAAACAATTTCAACGCAATCATAAACTATTTGAGACCGATGTTGAAAAAATGCCGGTGTTTGCAACCATTGCATCGCAGTTTAATGATCCGGGAAC
>JAYSYX010000034.1:0-15954 GCA_043727235.1 Bacteroidota bacterium | reverse complement strand
CGCATAAGTACGGCGGGGCCGGACTAGGTTATCAGGAATATGTTAAGATAATTGATGAAATTTCGGCTGTTTGCGGGTCTATAGGTCTTTCCATAGCCGCTCATAATTCATTGTGCACCGGTCATATTCTCACTTTTGGGAATGAAGATCAAAAATCGTTTTATCTTCCAAAACTTGCTACCGGTGAATGGATTGGCGCCTGGGGTTTAACAGAACCCAATACCGGAAGTGATGCCGGAAATATGCAGTGCACCGCAAAACAGGATGGCGATAACTGGATCATTAATGGAACCAAATGTTGGATAACACATGGCAAATCATGTGATGTGATGGTGGTAATTGCTAGAACCGGAGATCCAAGAACTCCCAAAAACTGCAGCGCTTTTATTGTGGAAAAAGGTGCTCCCGGATTCAGTGCAGGAAAAAAAGAAAATAAACTCGGCATGCGTGCAAGCGAAACAACTGAGGTTATTTTCGACAACTTTATAATTTCTGATGCTCAACGTATGGGTGAGGTGGGCGATGGGTTTCAACAGGCAATGAAAGTACTCGACGGCGGCAGAATATCTATCGCGGCATTGAGTTTGGGAATTGCTAAAGGTGCTTACAGAGCAGCATTGAATTATTCAAAAGAAAGATATCAATTCGATAAGCCAATTTCCAGTTTTCAGGGAATCTCCTTTAAACTTGCTGATATGGCAACAAAAATTGAGGCGGCAGAATTGTTAACTATGAAAGCTGCAGATCTCAAAAACAGAGGCCAAAAAGTTACAACAGCATCAGCAATGGCGAAATATTATGCTTCGGAAGTGGCGGTGAGTGTATCAAACGACGCCGTTCAGATCTTCGGAGGTTATGGATATACAAAAGATTTTCCCGTAGAGAAATTTTATCGCGATTCTAAATTGTGCACTATCGGTGAAGGAACCTCCGAAATTCAAAAGCTCGTGATAGCAAGAGAAGTGTTAAGGTAACTTAATCATTTTATTTCCGTATTAGGTTTTTTAAATACATATGCATATTTTTGCAGTCCCAAAATAAAAATTATAATGTTAATAATCGACGCAAGAGAAGTTGAATCAATAGACAAAGCGCTAAAGAATTACAAGAAAAAATTTGAAAAGGCCGGAATTGTTAAGGAATTACGCCGCAGACAAGCTTTTTCAAAGCCATCTATTGATCGCCGACAAGAGATCATTAAGGCACGTTACAAACAACAGTTTGTAACAGTGGCTAATCAGGGTTAATTCGATAACCCTTTCATTTTGGTGTAACTGCCTGTTTTTAGGAACAAACTCATTTAATTTGATGAACAAAGAGGGCTTTTACGCATATTTACAATTTGAAAAACGATATAGTCTCAATACTGTTGAGGCATATAAAAACGATATCTCTCAGTTTTCCTCCTTTTTATTGAATGAATATCCGGGCTCAGACCCCGATCTTACTAATGTTCATCACAAACAGATCAGAGCATGGATAGTGAGTCTTATGAACGATAAGATCACCGCAAAAAGCGTGAACAGAAAAATATCCTCCCTCAAAACTTATTTTAAATATTTACTTCGCAGCGGCGCTGTCACCAAAAACCCTATGTTGAAGGTTGTTGCTCCTAAAACTCCAAAAAATCTTCCTCTATTTGTAGAGAAAGGAAATATGCAAAATGTATTTGATAATATAGACAGCATTTATCCTGAGAAAACAGAGTTGGAGCGGTTTATTAAGACCCGTGATCTTCTCATCATAGAATTATTATATTCAACAGGAATGAGGAGAACGGAGTTGCTTGGATTAACCGATAATTCTTTCGACAGATCTCAAAGGAATGTAAAGGTGCTCGGTAAGGGAAATAAAGAGCGCATTATTCCGGTTAGTAAAGATTTGATGCAATTAATAGACACCTATATAATCAGTCGTAATAAATTATTTGGTGCAACTACTTGTTTTATTGTTACAGATTCCGGAAAAAAACCCTATCCCAAAATGATTTATAACGTGGTAAACAGGATTTTGCAATTTGTTACAACACTTACCAGAAAAAGCCCCCACGTTTTACGCCATACTTTTGCAACACATTTATCCAATAACGGAGCGGAACTCAATGCAATAAAGGAATTGCTCGGTCATGCAAGTCTGGCATCCACTCAGGTTTATACTCATAACACAATTGATCAATTGAAAAACATTCATCATCTTGCCCACCCAAAAGGGTAAGTTGCTGTATTATTAATAAACAGAAAAAAAAAGAAAATGGAAGTGAAAGTTCAATCTATTCATTTTGATGCTGATCAGAAATTACTGGATTTGATAGATCAAAAAATGCTAAAAATTGAGAAATTGGATCCAAATGCGACCGATATACAGGTATTTTTGCGTTTGGATGCCTCAAACGGCGGAATTCATGAAAAAGTAACGGAGATCAAGGTAAATCTTCCGGGAAAAATAATTTTTTCAAAGGAGCACAGCGGAAGCTTTGAGGAATCGTTCGAAGGTGCACTGGATAACGTTATAACCCAGATCAAAAAGCACAAAGAAAAGCAACGGGTTTAGCTGCAATAAAAAATCATTCCAATTTTTTTCAAAGTTTTACACATTCAATTAAAAAGCTTCGTATATTTGCACTCATTTTCCAATAATCAGGGAAAATGTGCTCAAAATTCTTTGAAATTATTTTTTTGGTATAGTGGCCAATGTAGCTCAGTTGGTAGAGCTGCTGATTTGTAATCAGCAGGTCGGCGGTTCGAGTCCGTCCATTGGCTCCAGGCGGAGGGAAGATACCAGAGTGGCCAAATGGGGCAGACTGTAAATCTGCTGTCTTACGACTACGGTGGTTCGAATCCACCTCTTCCCACTAACCATCAGTTCTTTGAAACTGATAAAATACGCCGAATACTGTGTGTCGCTAGGGAATTCTATCCCCTATTCGCACCACTGTCTTCGTATTTTTATCAGCATGTATTAAATTATTATTAAAAGCGGGAGTAGCTCAGTTGGTAGAGCGTCAGCCTTCCAAGCTGAAAGTCGCGGGTTCGAGTCTCGTCTCCCGCTCAAAAACCAATTGTGGACTGCAAGTCAGTTTTCGATCCAGGTCGGAAATGGGATCAGCAGGCTTTTGATATCAAATGAAAATTAATTTTCAGCAGATATCAATACCGCCGATGTAGCTCAGTTGGTAGAGCGCATCCATGGTAAGGATGAGGTCACCAGTTCGAACCTGGTCATTGGCTCAAATAATAGTAAAGCATAACAAACAGATTATTTTAAAAACTAAATAATAATACACCTAAATTAAATTTTATAAAAATGGCTAAAGAAACATTTGATCGTAGCAAACCACACGTTAATATCGGAACAATCGGTCACGTAGATCATGGTAAAACCACTCTTACTTCTGCAATAACCTATGTACTTTCTGAGAAAGGACTTGCAACGAAGAAAGATTATGATTCCATCGATGCTGCACCTGAAGAAAAAGAAAGAGGTATTACCATTAATACCGCACACGTTGAATACCAAACAGAAACGCGTCACTATGCACACGTTGACTGTCCTGGTCACGCCGACTATGTAAAAAACATGGTTACCGGTGCTGCCCAAATGGATGGTGCAATTCTCGTAGTTGCTGCAACTGATGGTCCGATGCCGCAAACACGTGAACACATTCTTCTTGCTCGTCAGGTTGGTGTTCCTGAAATTGTTGTTTTCATGAATAAGGTTGACCTTGTTGATGATCCGGAATTATTGGAACTTGTGGAAATGGAAATTCGCGATCTTTTAAGTTTTTACGGATTTAAAGGTGACACGATCTCCATCATCAAAGGTTCTGCTACTAAAGCGTTAGAAGGTGATGCTGCTTCAAAACAAGCTATCCTTGATCTAATGGATGCAGTAGATAAAGACATTCCAATTCCTCCAAGATTAGTTGATCTTCCTTTCCTTATGCCGGTTGAAGATGTTTTCTCGATCACTGGTCGTGGAACAGTTGCAACAGGTCGTATCGAAAGAGGTATCATCAATTCAGGTGAATCAGTTGATATCATCGGATTAACAGCAGAATCATTGAAATCTACCGTAACAGGTGTTGAGATGTTCCGCAAGATCCTCGATCGCGGTGAAGCAGGTGATAATGCCGGTTTATTGCTTAGAGGTATCGAGAAAGATCAGTTGAAACGCGGAATGGTTATTTGTAAACCGGGTTCTGTAACTCCGCACACTGAATTCAAATGCGAAACTTACGTATTGAAAAAAGAAGAAGGTGGACGTCATACTCCATTCTTTAATAAATATCGCCCTCAATTCTATTTCCGTACAACTGACGTTACAGGTGAAATCACCTTACCGGAAGGAGTGGAAATGGTTATGCCCGGTGATAATATCACAATGACAGTTAAACTCATTTATCCGATCGCTATGGAAAAAAATCTTCGTTTCGCAATTCGCGAAGGCGGAAGAACCGTAGGTGCCGGTCAGGTAACTGAAATTTTAAAATAATAAAATTGGAAAATCCGCCCGGAAAAGCGGATTTTCCGCCCATACGGGTGTAGCTCAATTGGTAGAGTGGCGGTCTCCAAAACCGTAGGCTGGGAGTTCGAGCCTCTCCACCCGTGCAATAAAAATGAAAATGAATAAGCTAAGAGCATTTATAAGCGAAGCATATCAGGAACTGAGGTTCAAAGTAAGTTGGCCAACATGGCAGGAACTTCAAGCTAGTACTCAATTAGTGCTCGTTACTGTTCTGATAATGTCGATAGTAGTTTTTTTTATGGATTTTTCCTCTAAAGAATTGCTTGACTTATTTTATGGATTGTTTTAACCACTTAATCGCGTAATTGTATGTCAGAGGATAAAAAATGGTATGTATTAAGGGTGATAAGTGGTAAAGAACGCAAGTTGAAAGACTATATCGACCAACAACTTAAGCGATTAAGTTACGATCATGTTGTTTCACAAATTGTGGTGCCAACGGAAAAGATATACAAGATCAAAAATGGTAAAAAAGTTATTCATGAAAAAAACTCTTTGCCGGGTTATATTTTGATTGAAGCAACGGAAGGAAAAATGACACACGATATTATTCAAACAGTTACCAATGTAACTGGTGTTATTCACTTTCTCGGAAAAGAAAATCCAATTGCGCTGAGAAGAAATGAAGTGAACAGGATCTTAGGTAAGATAGATGAAATGAGTGAGGAAGGAAAAGCAATGAACGAACCTTTCATAATTGGTGAAACGGTGAAAATTGTTGACGGACCTTTCAACGAATTCCTTGGAAATGTGGATGAAGTGCATGAAGACAAGAAAAAAGTTAAAGTAATTGTAAAAATATTTGGTAGAAAAACACCTGTGGAACTAAATTTTGCACAGGTAGAAAAAGTAAGCTGATATGGCGAAAGAAATTCAAACGTACGTAAAATTGCAGGTTAAAGGAGGACAGGCGAACCCTGCTCCACCAATTGGTCCTGCTTTAGGTTCCAAAGGAATCAATATCATGGAGTTCTGCAAACAATTCAATGCAAGAACACAAGATAGAATGGGTAAGGTATTACCGGTAGTTATCACAGTGTATAAAGATAAATCTTTCGAGTTTATCATTAAAACGCCTCCTGCCGCAATTCTTATTCTGGAAGCCACTAAAAAACAAAAAGGCTCTGCTGAACCAAACCGCAATAAAGTAGCAACTATTTCCTGGGATCAGGTTCAAACGATCGCAGCCGAAAAAATGCCGGATCTCAATTGTTTTACAATAGACAGTGCCATGAAAATGATAGCAGGAACTGCCCGCAGCATGGGTATCAATGTTACTGGTCAGGCACCATGGATGAATAATTAGTCAACTAAAAAAATATAAGAAGTGAAACTTACAAAGAACAGAAAAAAGGTTCAGACATTAGTTGACTCCAACAAACTATATTCGTTGAAGGAAGCTGCTGAACTTGTAAAAAAAGCAACAACGTGCAAGTTCAATGCATCTGTAGATCTACATGTGAGATTGGGAATTGATCCACGTAAGGCCGATCAGGCAATAAGAGGAACAACTGCTTTACCACACGGAACCGGAAGAGATAAAAAAGTACTCGTATTGTGTACTCCTGATAAAGAGGACGAGGCAAGAAAAGCCGGTGCTGATTATGTTGGTCTAGATGAGTTCGTAGATAAGATATCTGCAGGTTGGATCGATATGGATGTGGTTATTGCAACTCCGTCTGTAATGCCAAAGATTGCTAAACTCGGACGTGTATTAGGACCAAGAAACCTGATGCCGAATCCAAAAGTTGGAACAGTTACCAATGATGTTGGAATAGCGATCATGGAAGTGAAAAAAGGAAAGGTTGCCTTTAAAGTTGATAAATATGGAATAATCCATTCCTCCATTGGAAGAATTTCTTTTGACGTTAGTCAGATAGCTGAGAATAGTGAAGAACTTATCAAAGCACTGGCGAAATTAAAACCATCTTCCGCTAAAGGAGCCTATTTCAGAAGTATCACAATGGCCAGTACAATGAGCCCCGGTATTTCTATCGACCCAAAAACAGTTTTAGATATTCATTAATTCTATCATCGTAATTTATACAAGATGAACAAAGAACAAAAATCAGCCGTAATTGAAGACCTTAAGGAAAAGGTATCAAAATATGATAACTTTTATCTTACAGATGCATCCTCATTAAATGTAGCTGATGTAAATAAATTGAGAAGATTATGCTTCGAAAGAGGTGTAAAATACGAAGTAGTAAAAAATACTTTACTCCGCAAAGCATTCGAAGCTCATGGAGATAAATATGAAAAACTATTTGATCTTCTTCATGGCGAAACTTCTGTAATGTTCAGCGAGTCATCCAATGAACCCGCTAAACTTATCAGTAAATTCCGCAAAGACAACGCAAAAGAAAAACCACTTTTAAAAGGAGCTTATGTTGCCGCCGATGTATTTATCGGTGATGATACACTAGACTCATTGATCAACCTAAAGAGTAAAGAAGAACTTATTGGCGAGATCATTGGTTTATTACAATCCCCTGCGAAAAATGTTATTTCTGCACTTTTATCAGGTGAGAAAAAACTTGCAGGTATCGTTAAAACACTCTCAGAAAGAGAAGACAAATCATAAATAATTAATTAACAATTTTTCTAAATCAATAAAAACTTAAATCAATGGCTGAATTAAAAGAATTTGCAGAAAAGTTAGTAAGCTTAACTGTAAAAGAGGTTAATGAACTGGCAAAAATTCTTAAAGATGAATATGGTATCGAACCAGCTGCTGCTGCTGCCGTTATGGTTGCAGGTGGTGGAGGAGCCGGTGCCGGTGCTGATGCTGTAGCAGAAAAAACTGCTTTCGACGTAATTCTTAAAAGTGCAGGTGCTGCAAAATTATCCGTAGTGAAAATCGTAAAAGATCTTACTGGTCTTGGCTTGAAAGAAGCTAAGGATTTAGTGGATGCTGCTCCGAAGCCGGTTAAA
Organism: Bacteroidota bacterium; assembly: GCA_043727235.1. Classification (GTDB taxonomy): domain Bacteria; phylum Bacteroidota; class Bacteroidia; order Chitinophagales; family BACL12; genus UBA7236. The sequence continues at coordinate 8,496 of JAYSYX010000034.1, read as the reverse complement.
GAAGGCGTGGATAAAGCAACTGCCGATGATATCGCTAAGCAGCTTCAAGAAGCTGGTGCTGAAGTAGAGATTAAATAATCTCCGCAAAGGTTCATCCTGATTCATTTCGGGAATTTAAATATAGACTAGTCCGCCGCACAGGTGGATAGTCTTTTACTTATTTAGTGTTATCAAAGCTTTGATAGTGTATGCCAAAATCTACTGCAATTACCAGAAAACCTGAAAGGGTTAATTTCGGAAAAATTAAAAGAGCAGGTACTTATCCAGACCTATTAGACATACAAGTAAAATCGTTCAAAGACTTTTTTCAGCTGGAGACAACTTCTGAAAACAGAAGGTCTGAAGGCCTGTACAGGGTGTTTACTGAAAACTTCCCGATCACAGATGCCCGCAGTATTTTCGTGCTGGAATTCCTTGACTATTTTATTGATCCTCCAAGGTATTCTATGGAGGAATGTATGGAACGTGGTCTTACTTATAGCGTACCGCTGAAAGCGAAACTCCGACTTTCCTGTAACGATGAAGAACATATCGATTTTCAGACGATAGTACAGGATGTATTCTTAGGAAACATCCCTTACATGACTCCGAAAGGAACCTTTATTATTAATGGTGCCGAACGTATCGTTGTTTCTCAGTTACACAGATCTCCGGGTGTGTTTTTCGGACAATCAATCCATCCAAACGGAACGAAAATATTTTCGGCCCGCGTAATTCCTTTTAAAGGTGCCTGGATGGAATTTGCAACCGATATCAATAACGTGATGTACGCGTATATTGATCGCAAGAAAAAATTCCCTGTTACAACTTTATTGCGTGCAATCGGATATGATTCTGATAAAGATATATTAGAACTATTCGGACTCGCAGAAGAAGTAAAAGGTGATGAAAAGACCCTCCGTAAACATATCGGAAGAAAACTTGCTGCCCGTGTTCTTAAAACATGGCGTGAAGATTTTGTGGATGAAGATACAGGGGAGGTAGTTTCTATCGAGCGTAATGAGGTTATTTTGGAAAGAGATACCGAACTCAGCGCCGATAATATCCCCCAGATTATAGAAACCGGAGCCGCTAAAGTAATTCTTACCCGCGACGATGTTACGGTGGATTATGGAATCATCCTCAATACCTTGCAAAAAGACGTTTCTAACTCTGAGTTAGAAGCAGTTCAGCATATTTATCGCCAATTGCGTGGTGCCGAACCACCTGATGATGAAACAGCTCGTGGTATTATCGAAAAATTATTCTTTTCCGATAAGCGCTACGATCTTGGTGAAGTTGGTAGATATAAGATAAATCAAAAATTAAATCACCACCATATACCTGTTGAAACAAAGGTTTTAACAAAGGATGATATTATTGCCATCATCAGGTATTTAGTGGAACTTTCAAATAATAAGGCTGAGGTTGATGATATCGATCACTTAAGCAACAGACGCGTTCGTACCGTTGGTGAACAATTGTACGCACAGTTTGGTGTTGGTCTGGCCAGAATGGCACGAACAATTCGCGAACGTATGAATGTACGTGATAACGAAGTGTTCACACCTATCGAACTGATCAATGCGAGAACATTATCATCTGTTATCAACTCCTTCTTTGGAACAAGTCAGCTGAGCCAATTTTTGGATCAGGTGAATCCATTGGCGGAGATAACCCATAAACGTCGTATTTCCGCTCTCGGACCAGGTGGTTTGAGTCGTGAACGCGCCGGATTTGAGGTTCGTGACGTGCATTATAGCCATTACGGCCGTTTATGTACCATCGAAACCCCTGAGGGACCAAACATTGGTTTGATATCTACCTTATGTGTGCATGCAAAGATCAACAGAATGGGCTTTATCGAAACTCCTTACCGCAAGGTTGAAAATGGAAGAGTAGACATAAAAGGTGAAATATCCTATATGAATGCCGATGATGAAGATCATTTTGTAATAGCTCAGGCAAACGTTCCGCTCGATGAGAAAGGAAATTTCCTGATCAACAAAATAAAAGGCCGCGAACAAGGCGAATTCCTTGAATTTGAACCGGAAAAAGTTCAGTTCATGGATGTTGCACCAAATCAAATTGTAGGCGTTTCCGCTTCTTTAATTCCTTTCCTTGAACACGATGATGCCAACCGTGCATTGATGGGTTCAAACATGCAACGTCAGGCTGTGCCGCTTATTAAGCCACAATCTCCTGTTGTTGGAACAGGTCTGGAAGAAAAAGTTGCCTCCGATTCAAAAATGTTGGTTAACGCTGAAGGAAATGGTGTTGTAGAATATGTTGATGCAAATGAGATCATTATCCGCTACGATAAAGGCGAAAATGATCAGTTGGTGAGTTTTGAAGATAATCGCCGTGTTTATAAACTGCGTAAATTCAAAAAAACTAACCAGAGCACTTGTATCAATCTGCGTCCTATCGTTGTAAAAGGACAAAGAGTTTCTGAAGGAGAAGTTTTATGTGAAGGATACGGAACAGAAGGTGGTGAATTAGCACTTGGAACCAATCTAAAAGTGGCATTCATGCCATGGAAAGGATACAACTTCGAGGATGCTATCGTAATTTCTGAACGTGTTGTGCGCGAAGATCTTTTTACCTCTATTCAAATTGAAGAATTTGAACTGGAAGTGCGCGATACAAAATTGGGTGAGGAAGAATTAACTTCCGATATTCCGAACGTTTCGGAAGAGGCTACAAAAGATCTGGATGCAAATGGTGTAATTCGTTTAGGTGCGCATGTTAAGGAAGGAGATATATTAATCGGAAAAATTACTCCTAAGGGAGAAACTGATCCAACTCCTGAAGAAAAACTATTGCGCGCTATCTTCGGTGATAAAGCCGGAGATGTTAAAGATGCATCATTAAAAGTTCCACCATCTATTGAAGGAACTGTAATTGATAAAAAACTTTTCGCCAGAGCTAAAAAAGATAAGAACGCTAAAGCAAGAGAAAAAATAGCACTGGAGAAATTAGAAAAGGAACATTCACGTGCCTTGGACGAATTAAGGACAATCTTAATTGATAAACTATCAACTATCCTTAAGGAGAAAAAATCAGCAGGTGTAAAAACAGCATACAGAGAAGAATTAATTCCGGCTAAAACTAAATTCAATGTTAAAATACTGGAAGGAATAAGTTTCGACAGTATTGATCCGTATAACTGGACAGGTGAACCTGAAACAGATGATATGGTTCGTATGACTTTGCATAATTTCGGAATTAAAGTGAACGAAGAATTGGGTCGTTACAAACGCGAAAAATTTAATATCAGCGTTGGTGATGAATTACCTACCGGAGTTATCAAACTTGCTAAAGTATTTATCGCAAACAAACGTAAATTGCGAGTTGGTGATAAATTAGCAGGTCGTCATGGTAATAAAGGTATCGTTGCGAGAATTGTTCGTCATGAAGATATGCCTTTCCTTGAAGATGGAACACCGGTAGATATCGTATTGAATCCACTTGGTGTACCTTCTCGTATGAACTTAGGTCAGATCTACGAAACCGTTTTAGGTTGGGCAGGTATTAAACTCGGAGTAAAATTCGCAACCCCGATCTTCGATGGTGCAAGTTTAAATGAAATTGAGAGTTATATTAAAAAGGCAGAATTACCTGAATTAGGTAGTACTTACCTTCACGACGGTGAAACCGGTGTGCGTTTCCATCAAAAAGCTACGGTTGGTGTTATCTATATGATAAAACTGAACCACATGGTTGATGATAAGATGCATGCTCGTTCCATAGGACCATATTCACTCATCACACAACAACCACTGGGCGGTAAAGCACAGTTCGGAGGTCAGCGTTTTGGTGAGATGGAGGTTTGGGCACTTGAAGCTTACGGTGCATCCACAATTTTACAGGAATTACTTACTGTGAAATCGGATGATATCGTTGGACGTGCAAAAACATATGAGTCCATTGTTAAGGGAGAGAATATGCCTACGCCGTCAATTCCGGAATCATTCAATGTATTGGTTCATGAATTACGCGGATTAGCACTTGATCTTAAATTTGAATAATATTATTTCATAGTTAAATACAATCAGCATATGCCTTTCAAAAAGGATATAAAGATCAAACCAGATTTCACAAGGATCAGCATAGGGCTGGCATCTCCGGATTCCATTCTCGAAAGATCTTTCGGTGAGGTATTGAAACCTGAAACAATAAATTACAGAACTTATAAGCCTGAACGCGATGGTTTATTCTGTGAACGCATTTTTGGTCCTATTAAGGATTATGAATGTTATTGCGGAAAATACAAACGTATCAGATATAAGGGCATAGTTTGCGACAGATGCGGTGTGGAAGTTACGGAAAAGAAAGTGCGTCGCGAGCGTATGGGACATATCAAATTGGTAGTTCCCGTTGTGCATATCTGGTATTTTAAATCATTGCCGAACAAGATCGGTTATTTGTTGGGTATGAGCTCTAAGAAATTAGAGTCCATTGTTTATTACGAGCGTTTTTGCGTAATACAGCCCGGCCCGATGGCTGAAGGTGTAATGATAAACGGTGAATTAAAAAGCTACAAAGTTCACGACCTTATCACCGAGGAAGAATATCTTGAGGTATTGGAAACATTGCCTAAAGAAAATCAGATGTTGGATGATAATGATCCGAACAAGTTTCTTGCAGATATGGGAGCACCTTCAGTGTTCACCATGTTGTCACGCATAAATCTTGATGATCTTTCAGCGGCATTGCGTCACCAGGCAAATACAGAAACATCTCAACAAAGAAAAGCAGAAGCATTAAAGCGTTTGAGTGTTGTTGAAATGTTCCGTGAGGCTGTTGGTCGTTACGAAAATCGTCCGGAATGGATGGTAGTTCAGTATCTACCGGTAATACCTCCTGAATTACGTCCTTTGGTTCCATTGGATGGTGGTCGTTTTGCGAGTTCCGATCTTAATGATCTTTATCGCAGGGTAATTATCCGAAACAATCGTTTAAAAAGATTAATAGAGATCAAAGCACCCGAAGTTATCCTTCGTAACGAAAAAAGGATGTTGCAGGAAGCGGTTGACTCATTATTTGATAATTCACGTAAATCAAATGCCGTTAAAGCAGAAGGTGGACGTGCACTTAAATCATTAAGTGATGTATTAAAAGGTAAACAAGGTCGTTTCCGTCAGAATTTATTGGGTAAACGTGTGGATTATTCCGGACGTTCCGTAATTGTGGTTGGACCTGAATTAAAATTACATGAATGCGGTCTTCCAAAAGACATGGCTTCTGAGTTATTTAAACCATTTATTATCCGCAAATTAATTGAACGCGGAATAGTGAAAACGGTTAAATCAGCGAAGAAACTTGTCGACAGAAAAGAACCGGTGATCTGGGATATTCTTGAAAATATTTTGAAAGGACATCCTATCATGCTTAACCGTGCACCAACATTACACAGACTTTCAATTCAGGCATTCCAGCCAAAATTAATTGAAGGAAAAGCAATTCAGTTACACCCTCTTGTATGTTCTGCCTTCAACGCCGATTTTGACGGGGATCAGATGGCTGTACACGTACCATTGAGCAATGCATCTATTTTAGAAGCGCAATTGTTGATGTTATCTGCACATAATATTCTTAACCCACAAAATGGTAATCCAATTACCGTTCCTTCTCAGGACATGGTATTGGGATTATATTATACATCAAAAGGTAAAAAAAGTACTAAAGATGATCTTGTAAAAGGAGATGGAAAAATATTCTATTCTGCGGAAGAAGTTATCATCGCATACAACGAAGGAAAAGTAGAATTACATGCTAATATTAAATGTAAGGTTACTATTCTGGATGATGAAAAATTAGTTACTAAATTATTAGATACCACTGTAGGAAGAGTTTTATTTAATGAAGTTGTACCTGCAGAATTAGGATTTATTAATGCTATACTTTCTAAAAAAGCAATTGCAAAAGTAATTGGTGAAGTAATTCGCAGAACTGATGTTCCAAGAACTGCAAAGTTTTTGGATGATATTAAAGATCTTGGTTTCCGTTCTGCATTTACCGGTGGATTATCTTTCAATTTGAGTGATCTAGTTGAAGTGGAAAATAAGGAAAAATTAGTTGCTGCGGCGCAGGCTGAAGTGGATGAAGTTATTTCCAACCACATGTATGGTGTAATTACACAAAATGAACGTTACAATCAGATAATCGATATCTGGTCGAGATTAAATACACGTTTGACGGGTGATTTAATTACCAGTCTTACAAATGATAAAAAAGGATTCAACTCCGTATTTATGATGTTGGATTCGGGCGCAAGGGGATCTAAGGAACAAATTCGTCAGCTTGCAGCAATGCGTGGTTTGATGGCTAAACCGAGAAAATCCAGTGCATCAGGTGAAGGTGGAATCATCGAAAATCCAATTCTTTCAAACTTGAAAAGCGGATTAAGTGTATTGGAATATTTTATTTCTACACACGGTGCGCGTAAAGGTTTGGCGGATACAGCTTTAAAAACTGCCGATGCAGGTTACTTAACTCGTCGTTTGGTTGACGTTGCACAGGATGTGGTAATTAATGAAGATGATTGCCAAACCTTAAGAGGTATTTCTATCAGTGCATTAAAAGACAATGAGGATATAGTTGAACCATTAAGTGAGCGTATTATCGGAAGAACAAGTCTTCATGATGTTTATGATCCACTTACTGATGAACTTATTGTAAATGCAGGTGATCTAATATCTGAAAGAATTGCAAATAAAATTGATGAAACTGCCATTGAAGAAGTGGAGATCAGATCAGTTTTAACCTGCGAATCTAAAAAAGGTGTTTGCATTAAATGTTACGGAACAAATCTTGCAAATAATCGCGTAGCTCAAACAGGAGATGTTGTAGGAATTATTGCTGCACAATCAATTGGTGAGCCGGGAACACAATTAACACTTCGTACATTCCACGTGGGTGGTGTTGCGGGAAGTGTTGATACAGAATCCAAACTTATTGCAAAATTTGATGGTAAATTAGAATTCGACGGATTGCGTTTTGTTGATACTAAAAACGACGAAGGCAAAAAAGTAAGAATTGTTATAGGTCGTACAGGTGAAGTGAAAATTATTGAACCTAAGTCGGGTAAATTAATGATCACGAACAACGTTCCTTACGGTTCTATATTAACTGCAGTTGATGGACAGGATCTTAAAAAGGGAGATGTAATTTGTTCATGGGATCCATTTAACGCCGTTATCGTTTCTGAATTTGGTGGTTTTGTTGAATATGAAAATATCATTGAAGGTATAACTTACCGCGAGGAAAGTGATGAACAAACCGGTCACCGTGAAAAGGTAATTTCTGAATCCAGAGATAAAACTAAAATTCCTACACTTATTATTAAAGATAAAAAAGGTGTAGAGATCAAGAATTATAACTTACCGGTTGGATCACATATTGTGGTGGAACAAAAGGAAGAAGTTAAATCAGGACAAACAATTGCGAAGATTCCACGTGCACTTGGTAAAGTAAGAGATATCACGGGAGGTCTTCCGCGTGTTACCGAATTATTCGAAGCGCGTAACCCATCCAATCCTGCGGTTGTTGCAGAGATCGACGGTGTTGTGAGTTTCGGTAAGATAAAACGAGGTAACCGTGAAATTGAGATCGAAAGCCGCGATGGTGAACGCAAAAAATATCTGGTTCCATTATCCAAACAAATTCTTGTTCAGGAGAATGACTATGTATATGCAGGTTTGCCTTTGAGCGACGGTGCAATAACACCATCCGATATTCTTGCAATTAAAGGACCTTATGCAGTTCAGGAATATATCGTAAATGAAATTCAGGAAGTATATCGTTTGCAGGGTGTTAAGATCAACGATAAACACATTGAAGTTATCGTGCGACAGATGATGAGGAAAATGACAATTACCGATGCCGGTGATACAAGATTCCTTGAGGATGCGAATGTAGATAAACTGGATTTCTTAGATGAAAATGATAAGATATTTGATAAAAAAGTAATTACCGATGCCGGAGATTCCGTTAAATTGAAAGCCGGAGCAATTGTTACTTTGCGTCAATTAAGAGAAGAAAATTCGCAGTTGAAACGCGCAGATAAAAAACCAATTGAATACCGCGATGCAGTTTCTGCCACAGCAACACCATTGTTGTTGGGTATAACACGAGCATCACTCGGAACTCAAAGTTGGATATCTGCAGCATCCTTCCAGGAAACTACGAAGGTGTTGAGCACAGCTTCTATTTCAGCGAAAACAGATTATCTGATGGGCTTGAAAGAGAACGTAATTGTAGGACATCAAATTCCTGCAGGAACTGGTCAGCGTCGTTTCCATAACCTCATAGTTGGCAACAAAGATGAAGTGGATGAATTGGCAGCGAAACGCAAGGTAAAAACCATTGAAGTGGAATAATCAAATTATTCAAAATAAAAACCCGGTTTAGGCCGGGTTTTTTTATTTAAATAAGTTAGGATCAATGCTAAAATTTGGGGAGTGAATATTTTCATTTGAGAAGTCCGCATAGTATTAACTTGGTTTTTTAATA
>JAYSYX010000033.1:0-15962 GCA_043727235.1 Bacteroidota bacterium | reverse complement strand
ACAAAAGTCAAACTACAAAGTGTAAAATAATTTCAAACGCCACAACAAATGCAACCGATAATACTTAAAGTCCAACTATAAAAAAACAAAGAACCACTCTAACTACTACATACTAACTACTAAATACTCACTTATGAATCTGGTAACCACACTACTCCAAAACCGCACACAATTTGTAACTGAAATAAGGTCATCCGAGGACCTTAAAAAAAGAATTATAAGTCTTACCATAACCGGTGCCATTGCATTTGGCACTTATGGATTTATTATCGGGTTACACGAAAATATTTTATATGCATTGGCGAGTATGATAAAGCTGCCTTGTTTATATCTCATTACCCTCGCTATTTGCATGCCTGCATTTTTTATTTTCGACAGTTTTATCGGATCAAAGGCAAGTATGTTGCAATCCATTGCCATCGCATTAACCGCAACATGCATAATCGGAATATTATTGGTTGGATTTGCACCGGTAACTCTGCTATTTTTAATTACAAATAATAATGATGCAGTATTCCAATTTTTAAATATCATATTTTTTACAATCTCGGGGCTTGTAGGAGTTCGTTTTTTTTATAATACAATTTTAAGCGACAGCAAAGAGGATATTCTTTTATACAATAAAAGAAGAACTGTAGTTATAATTTGGATGGTATTATATGCCTTCGTTGGCACTCAACTCGCCTGGACCCTCCGCCCCTTCTTCGGTGCAGCCAGCGAAAATTTTATATTCGTACGTGAAATAAAAGGAAATTTTTATTCCAACTTATTGAAGATAATTTCGGATATGATGCAATGAGGGGGATGAGGAGTGAGGAGTAGGCAGTGGCAGTGGGCAGTTTGTAACATTGGGAGGTACTTCCTCCGAAATACCATTTTAAATTCGTTCAATTGTTTGAACGAGTGGCAGTTTGTAAAATAAAGATTATTACACCATTATAAACTTTTTTTTTATGGATTAAATAAATTTTATTATTAAAAAAAACACGAAAGGCACAGGAAAAAAGACCGGTTAATTCAGACTAATTAGATTGAAAGTTTAACCTTTATACAAAGTAAACAATAGAATCCAAAATTTCCTTAAATTCTCGAACCTTCTAAAACCTTACAATCTCTTCCTTCCTTTTTCCCCTTAGACCCTTCCCCCTGACGGCAGGTTCGAATCTTCAATAAGACAAGGGACGTGTTTTGATTTAAATTGAAAATCATAAGGCCTAGTAAAAGTTAGGCTACGACATAAAATTTTCAATCAATAAGGAACTCCCCTTTTTCAACCTTTACCAACCCTTCCTTCCTTTTTTCCCTTAGAACCTTCCCCTTCGATTCTTCGAATATTCTCCCTTCGAATCTTCATTTTCACCTTATCTTTGCGGCAAAATGACCATTGTGCTGCCGCTGCTTGTAGATCTTAGCACTCCTTTTAAGGAGCCGGTTATTATTTTTTCGATCGTTTTGTGCATCATTTTATTATCGCCGGTATTACTAAACCGCTTGCGAATTCCATCTATTGTAGGAATGATAATAGCAGGTGTTGCAATCGGGCCGCACGGATTTCATTTGCTTGAGAGAGATGGAGCCATTGTACTTTTCGGCACCGTTGGATTATTGTATATCATGTTTCTTGCGGGATTGGAAATTGAAATGACCGGTTTCAAAAAAAATGCGACAAAAAGTACGGTTTTCGGACTTTTAACATTTATTGTTCCGTTTTTAATAGGATATGTTGTCTGCAAAAATTTACTGCATCTCGAATTAATTCCTTCACTCATCACGGCAAGTATGTTCTCCACGCAAACACTTGTTGCCTATCCTATAATTAACCGCTTGGGAATAACAAGGGCGCGACCGGTAAGCTTAACAGTTGGAGGAACTATAATTACAGACACATTGGTATTATTATTATTTTCAGTGATCACCAATTTTTCTCTTGCAAAAACAGATAGTATTTTCTGGGTGAGATTAATAATATCCGTTATCACTTTTGCCTTTATTGTATTATATATTTTTCCAATAATAGCGAAGTGGTTTTTTCGAAAGTTAGAAGGAGAAGGTGGTTCGCAATTTATTTTTGTATTGACCATAGTATTTCTGGCAGCTTTTTTATCACAACTTGCCGGATTGGAACATATAATAGGAGCCTTCCTCGCAGGAATTGCACTTAATAGATTAATTCCACATCAATCCGCTCTCAAAAACAGATTAGTTTTTGTCGGGAATAATATATTCATCCCATTTTTTCTTATTAATGTGGGCATGATCATAAACTTGAATGTACTTTTTAATGGCACCTATGCTCTCTATGTTGCTGGGGTTTTAGTTGTTGTTGCCCTCATTACTAAATATCTGGCTGCTAAAATCACACAAAAGATATATGGATTTACCCGCAACGAGGGTAATTTAATTTTCGGATTAAGCACGGCACATGCCGCAGCGACACTTGCAATTATTTTGGTTGGTTTTGACCTCGGGTTATTAAGTGAAAATATTCTCAACGGAACCATCATTGTAATATTAGTGAGTTGTTTGGTGAGTTCATTTGTTACTGAAGCTGCAGGTAGAAAATTTGTGATCGCACAAAACAGAAAAATTGATACTGAGCCGGAAACTTTGGAGCGTATTCTCGTGCCGGTGGGAAATCCTGACTCTGCGCATAATTTATTGGATCTTGCATTGTTAATAAGAAATCCCTCCTCAAAAGAGCCCATTTATCCGCTTGCTGTTATTGAGGATGATGCAAATACCAAAGAAAAAATAATGCGCAGTAAACGCGGCCTCGAGCTCGCAGCTGAACATATTTCTTCTGCTGACACTTCTGTTCAGATATTAACTCGTGTTGATGTAAATATTGCTTCAGGCATATCGAGCGCAATAAAAGAATTAGGTATTACGGAAGTAGTAATGGGCTGGCATGAAAAAACAACAGCGAGTGATATAATATTTGGATCGTTATTGCATAATATCATTCATGGAAATGAGCAAATGTTATGGATAAGTAAAATAATTAAACCTGTAAATACTTTCAATAAGGTTGCAATATTAATGCCTCCTAATGCTGAATTTGAAAGCGGATTTTTTCGCTGGCTGGAAGGAATTAATCAGTTATCAAAACAAATTGGTGCACCATGCATTTTTTGGGGCGAACGCAAAACATTGGAATTGATAGACGCCATAAATGCAAAAAATTTCAAATTGGATGCAACATACAGTGAATTTACAGACTGGGATGATTTTAAAAGTATAGCAAATGAACTTACTCCGGACCACTTATTCATAGTTGTTAGTGCCCGACAAAAAAGTGTTTCCTACCTCGCAACACTCGAACAGGTTCCAACTAAACTTAATAAATACTTTGAGCCATTTAGTTTCATTTTACTATTTCCATTCCAATCTGAATTTAATACTGAAGATATAAATTTTCAGTATTCTGTCTTATCCCGCTCCCCTTTCAAAGAAAATTTTGAACGCATAAATACCATAGGAAAAATAGTTTATAAGGCATTCACTTCCACCGGATCAAAAAAGAAAAAATAATTTTATGTATTATCTAGCCTTAATTTGAGGGATACTGTTTATCTTTAGTTGAATAGCGTAAAAATTTCATGCAGTCAACCTAGATCAAATGCGCAAATTGCCCCTTATTTTAATAATTTTCCTGGTAAATATTTCCATGACCCTCTTTGCTAAAAAAGAGAATCTTCCAATAGAACTCCTTGCATTACAGGCTGATATAATTGCAGTTGGTGAAATTGTAGAAGTAGGCATTAAAACCTATTCGTTTAAGATCAATGAATATATCAAAGGAAGTTCCGACACAATTATTGTGGTACAACAATTTGAGGAGTGGATATGTGATAAGCGCTACGCCGAAGCAGAAAAAGGTCAGGAGCTTATCCTTTTCCTAAGAAAAAGTGAAAATAAATATCTATTAATCAACGCCAGCACTGGTGAAATTCCTATTTTAGATCAAAATATTACCCTAAAAAGTGAGGGATATAGTTATGGAGATTATAAAAAATTTCCCTATACCATGCCTGCTGCTGAGTTTATTTCCGGAATTAAAGAATTACTAACATGTTATGAGATGCCAGTTAAATGTTTTGATTGTTATCCTGATACTTTGATACAAATATGTACTGATAAATATCTTTTGGAATTTATCAAATACCTTACTTTCACAACATGGATATATAAAAAAAGTTATTGATAATTATAAGGTTGTAAAAACCTGATAACTGTACATTTTACACTTTTGTTACAATATTTAATTGAACTAATATCATAAAAAAAATGAAACTCTGGGTATCAAAATTGATTTCTACTTTCATTCAAAAAGATTGAGCGCTTATTTTAAATTATAAATTTGCAGACAAAGGTCAGATCCCAGAGATTAATTTTCTATAAATTGATAAATATATTGAATACTTAAATCTTGTAAGGTTTAAATATTAGTATTAAGATAGATAGATCGGGAATTATCCGTTTAATTAATGTTGTTTGGAATTGTTAATTGATTTTTATTTATAAATTACTAATCATTTAAGAATTCTCGTTCGCATGGACATTTTTTATATATCATGCCTACGGCACTTGAGCACCATTTATTAATAGTTGCTACCGATATGCCATGCCTACGGCATTAGGCTTAACGTTTGCTTTGAGGTTACCGATATATCATGCCTAACGACACTTTCGTTAAATCTATGCATTGCTAATTATTTTTAAATTATTAATATAATGACAAATTTTTAGTCCCCGTAGGAATGTGATGCCGGTAACTTTTATAAATCAATATACGTAAGTCCCGTTAGGGATGATATATCGGTAGCACGTCAAAACAATGCATACCAAATCCCGTAGGGATGACATATAAAAGGCTCCATGTTGTAGAGAAACTTATGAAGTAAGATTATCCTGTTAAAGCCTTAATTATGTGGGATTAAATAACTTCTCATAGGCCTAATAAAAAAAGACCGGAAAAACTTCCGGCCTTAGGGGGTGAATGATGGGGCTCGAACCCACGACCCTCGGAACCACAAACCGATGCTCTAACCAACTGAGCTACAATCACCATTTATTGGTGGGCAAAGGTAATTCAAAAAAGTGGATTCAGAAAAAGAAATAACAGAGAACTCTGGCTCATAAATTCCAGTCCTGATTCTCTGTTTTCGTACCTTTTCGGTGCAAAAACGATATGTAACCAAACGGTTACCTATACTTCAGCATACCATTTGGTCACCTGGGTCCAATCGATAACATTCCAGAAATCGTTGATATAATCGGCGCGTTTGTTTTGGTGTTTTAAATAATAAGCATGTTCCCAAACATCAATTCCCATGATAGGTTTGGAGGGTTGAAGCATAATATCCATTATCGGACAGTCCTGATTCGGAGTTGTTATAATACTCAGGTTATTTTCCTTATCCTTCACAACCCAGGCCCATCCAGAGCCAAATACACCTGTTGCTGATTTAGCAAATTCCACCTTGAAATTATCGAAACTGCCCCATTTTGCATTAATGGCTGTTAGCAGAGACTCCCCTGCCTTTGAGCTTTTAGCCAATGGCGACATCAGTTTCCAGAAAAAGCTGTGATTAAAATGTCCACCACCATGATTTCTAACTACAGTGCGAGCCGATTCGGGCAGGCTATTGATATTGGTGATCAGATCCATTAGCGATTTATGTTGTAATTCCGGTGTTTTTGCAACCGCCTCATTCAACTTTGTAATATAAGCCTGATGATGCTTACTGTGGTGAATTGTCATCGTGGTCAAATCAATAAAAGGCTCCAAAGCGCCATAATCATAATCCAATTTTGGCAATTCGAATGCGGCATGAACCGGTCCGATTTCAAGTATGGGCGCATTGTTTGAAGCAGCAAGATCTTCTATTTTCAAAGAATTAAAAACTCCTAATCCCAACGCAGCTACTGCGCCTTTCTTTATAAAAGCCCGACGCGAATTTGTATTTGAATTTTTCATAATAAAAAACAGTTTATTGTTAAAGTTGACCCTAAAAATAAACATATTTCGGGCATTTAATTGTAAAAATTTCGCAAAGGGATTAATTACCTTTACAACCACAGCAATGAGCAGCAAAAATGATACAACACAATTACAGGTGGAGGGAATGACCTGCTCAAATTGTGCCCTTGGTATTACAAGATATCTGGAACAACGAGGTCTTAAAAAGGTAAATGTAAATTTTGCTACCGGTGAAGTATACTTTGATCTCAATGGAGAGAAAAATCTCGATAGTGTAATAAGCGGGATAAATAAATTGGGATATAAGGTAGTTACCGAAACTGGTAATACTGATAAAAAGAACTTCCTGAATTCTACGGAAAGAAAATTTCTGATCTCACTTATATTTACGGTACCACTTTTATTATCTATGATTCCCGCTTTGCATATTTTGCATGATCCGTTCATACAATTATTGCTCTGCACACCTGTTTATATAATCGGTGCAATGCATTTTGGTAAAAGTGCAATAAGTTCCCTTAAAACCGGTGTTCCGAATATGGATGTATTGATAATTACCGGAAGTTCGGCAGCGTACATTTATAGTTTATATGGATTTATTCGCAGCCTTGGAATGGATTATATGTTTTTTGAAACTGCGGCGAGTATTATCACACTTGTTTTACTCGGCAATCTTTTGGAACAAAGAAGTGTAAAACAAACTACCACTGCCATCAGAGAATTAAATCAATTGCAACCGGAATTTGCCAAAAAAGTAATGTTTGATCTTCTGAGCGGTCGGGATCAAATGGAAGAAATTCCCGTACATCAATTGCAAAAAAACGATGTGATATTAGTGAATACCGGAGATAAAATTCCTGCAGACGGAATAATATTATCGGGAGAAAGTATTGTTGACGAATCGATGTTAACGGGAGAAAGCATACCATTAAAAAAAGGTAAAAATGCTTTTGTTACCGGAGGAACGATAAATTTGGATGGCAACTTAAAAATAAAGGTAACTGCCACGTCATCCAATTCAACACTTGCAGCAATTATCGAATTAGTAAAGAAAGCGCAAACCGATAAACCATCCATTCAAAAAACTGCAGATAAAATAAGCAGCATTTTTGTACCTGTAGTAATTGGTATTGCATTGATCACATTTTTTGTAGCGGCATTTGTATTTAATATTTCACTGGAAAGATCGTTGATGCAAAGTATTGCAGTTTTGGTAATTGCTTGCCCTTGTGCCATGGGACTTGCAACTCCAACCGCAATTATGGTGGGGTTGGGCAGGTCGGCTAAAAACGGAATTTTAATTAAAGGTGCAAATACAATTGAAACTTTTGCTAAAACAGGTATCGTAGTATTTGATAAAACAGGAACCCTCACAACAGGTAATTTTATGGTTTCTGCATTTAAAATTTATTCCGGTGATGAAAAAGAAATAAACGATATAATTTACACTTTGGAAAGTAGATCATCTCATCCTATTGCCCGTTCATTGGCAATACATTTTTCATCAGGGCAGAATATTTTGATAACAAAAACAGAAGAAATAAAAGGAGCCGGAATGTTAGGTTTTGATGCGGATGGTAATTCTTATGGTGTTGGATCTGCTTCATTATTTAACAACCTAAACCTGCAGGCTCACGATATTTATATCACTAAAAACAATGTATTGCTTGCCGGATTAAATATTCGTGATGAAATAAAACCAGCTGCAGCGGAAACAATACAATATTTCAGATCGAAGAAAATTAAAACTATTTTATTGAGTGGAGATACTGAATTAAAATGTAAAGAAATATCCGAAACCATTGGCATAGATGAGTATTACAGTAAACAAACTCCTTCAGAAAAACTTATAAAAATAAAATCACTGACCGAAACAGCTATCACAACCATGGTAGGTGATGGTATTAATGATTCTCCATCGCTGGAAATGGCGCATATCGGAATTTCGATGAGTAATGCAACACAGATTGCCATTAATTCGGCTCAGATCATTTTATTAAATGGAAATTTGAAACATTTGGTAACAGCTCATCAGCTGAGTATACTCACATTAAAAACAATTAAACAAAATCTTTTCTGGGCATTCTTTTACAATGTAATCGCAATTCCAATTGCTGCCGTTGGATTGCTGAGTCCAATTATTGCGGCTTTGTCGATGGCATTTTCCGATGTATTTGTAATTGGAAATTCCATTCTCCTTAAATCTAAAAAAACAGCTGAAGGTAAGGCATGAGTATAAAAAAACTTAATCCTACTTCAGCGATGCAATTTTTTCAAATTGCACGTTATGGAGCTCTTGTTATCAGTTCTATACTTCTAACAAAAAGCAGTTTAACACAGGAGGATATTGGTCACTATGAAACATTTATTTTAATGTCGGGAACGCTCAGTTTTTTTTGGGTGAACGGTATAATGCAAAATTTTTTATCCCAATTTCACAAATCGGCGGATAAAAGATCCCTTATAACAAATACGGCGATCATTTTATTGGGTTTATCCTTAATTGTGATCGCATTTTTACTTTTGTTCAAACAGCCAATACTCAATGTATTCAAATTTGAGATCAGTGGTAATGTGTTTTTACTATTTTTACTGTACTTTCTGTTCAATAATTTTGCCTTTCTCACAGATTATATATTTCTGGCTTATGACAAAAGCAGAGCGCTTATTTATCTCGGAATATATCATCTGATATTTCAAACAAGTCTGCTCGCACTACCCGCCTTTTTATACGGCAGTTATGATATGGTAATTAATGGCCTGATCATTTTTATAAGTATCAAATTCATCATAACTCTTATTTATTTATTTAAAAATGCCTCAATAAACATTGATTTTAAAATAATAAGATCCTTTTTGACCTCAGCTTCACCTTTAATACTTACTTTTTTTTTAGGAGGCATGGCAATTTATTTTGATGGGATAATTGTAAACAATTTTTACGACAAGGCAACCTTTGCGGTGTTCCAGTATGGCGCAAGGGAATTCCCTTTGTCGTTATTGCTCGCGAATGCCTTTAGTGCGGCGATGGCACTACAGGTTTCTAAGGGCCCACAAAATATTCAGCAGGTTCGGACAGGTTCCCTAAAATTAATAAAAAAGTTATTTCCGCTGTGCATCCTGTTACTTATCATCAGTAAATGGTTTTACCCTATAGTATTTAATCCTGATTTTAAAGAGAGTTATATTTATTTTAATATCTACTTGTTACTGCTAATTCCCCGAATGGTTTTCCCGCATTCCATTTTATTGGGTCTGGGCAAAACAAAACAAATTTTAACTGCATCGCTTGTTGAATTTATACTTAATATCAGCATCAGCCTGATCTTAATGTATTTTATTGGTTTACAAGGTATTGCATACGGAACCGTGATAGCATTTGTGGCAAATAAACTACTTTTGGCACAAAGTCTGAACAAGAACGGAGTGCAATTAAAAGAATATATTCCGATAAAACAATTTTCGGTTTATAGCGCAATTTTAATTTTGATCTTTATTGTATTTACCTACGTAATAAAATGAAACCGCTAATAAAGGAAAATATTAAAATACTTGGTTGGTTAACATTGCTGTATTTTGCCTTGTTGCTAATTTGGGGATATACCTATGGACATAGCAATAGCATTCAACTTATGCCCTATGCTCAGTATCTGAATGATAATACTCTATTTACGAATGATTTTTTTATTCAGAATGCCGCCAAAAACTTCCCAAATGAACGCTCCTTTTATATTTTTCTTATTCAGCCCTTTGATGTTTATATGGAATGGGCGGTTTTTATAGAGTATACTATTTTCATGTTGTTTTTGCTTTTCGCTTTATTTAAAATAGCATTATTGCTTTTGAAGAATGAAATTTATGCATTTACTGCAATCATACTGCTATTTTTCCCATTATTATTTCATACACTTGGATTAAATGAATTGCACAGTGCAGAATTTAGTGCTACTCTTGCTTCTGATACCTTTTCTGCCTGGGCAATATTGACATGGCTACAGGGAAAAAATGTCCGTTCTTATCTGTTATTGATCTTATCCACCTTATTTCATCCATTGGCGGGGCTTCAGGTATTTTTGCTGATTTCGGGTGTCATATTTATCAAAGCAATTCAGGAAAAAACAATCAAAAATTATTTTAAAGGTATATTCCCATTGGTATTGGGTTATGTTTTTACGGCAGGGCTGTTTATCTATTCATTAAACGGACGATTAAATGATGCTCCATTTGATTCGGCTGATTTTTTCCAAGTATTTTTCGTATTTCGCAATGCACATCACTATATACCTTCCCAATTTGTTTTAAATGATATCATTATTTTAACCCCTCTATATCTTTTTACACCATTTATTTTATACAGGTATAATAAAAACTTATTTATTTTCAGTTTAGTGATTCTGTTTGGGTGCATAGTGTATACAATAGGTGTGGAACTTTTAGAGAGTCCGCTCTTTGCAGAAGCCCAATGGTTTAAAACAACAATTTGGTTGGAATTTTTCGGAGTAATTTCAGTGCTTCTATTTTTGCGTCGCATAATTCCAAAACTGGAGCAGGTAAAATATGCCAAACGTTTTTTTGTTTTTGTACTTATTGTTTGCGGTGGCTGGATACTTTTTGTTTTCCCCGGATTACACCTCTTAAGGAATGAAATTGCCTACGAGTTTCCCTTTTATAAAAAAATAACTCCCGAAATAGATATCAGTGTGCAGGCAGGTAAATTAACTCCAAAGGATGCATTATTTATACAGCCCTGCAGCTTCGACGAATTAAAAAATTATGGTCAGCGGAGTTCTTACGTAGATTATAAGGCCTTGACACATACTAAAAGTTTCATACAGGAATGGTCCTATAGATTTGAGGAGGTTTATAATATAAATGCATTGACATCGCCGGAGATCAGTTTTGAAGCAGCAAATAAAGCAGACGAAAACTTTCTCAAAATAAGCCCGGAAAAACTGGAATTATTAAAACGGGAAAAGGGAATCACTCATATCATAATCCCTATAGAGACGGAGCTTCCCTTTAAGGTTATTGGAAGAAATACAAAGTATACCATTTATGAATTATAACTTTGCAACACAAAACTAGTATCATGTATCAGGGAGTAGCCTTTCAAAGTTTAATACCGGTAAGATCTAAACCAGATCATGCTGCAGAGCAGGTAACACAATTGTTGTTTGGAGAAACTTACATTGTTCATGAACAAAAAGAGAATTGGTTGCGAATAAAAACCGATTTTGATCAATACAGCGGATGGATACATGAAAAACAACATCAATTTCTGAATGATGCTGATACAGAAAAGATAAAGAAATCTTCGAAATCGGTGGCAGCAGAATTAGTATTTACGATCATCAATAATGACAAAAGTTTTCCAATTTTGATTGGAAGCACCTTATATGATTTTGATGGAATGAATTTCAAAGTTGGGAAAGAAAAATTTGTTTATTCCGGCCAGGCAGTTAATGAAAATTCAGATTTGCTCAACGGGGAGCATATCAGGAAATTTGCGTTAAAATTTTTGCATGCGCCTTATCAATGGGGAGGACGAAGCCCTTTTGGAATTGACTGTTCCGGATTAACCCAGATCGTGTTTAAATTATATGGAATAAATCTTCCCAGAGATGCATACCAACAATCAGAAATGGGTAAAACCATTCATTTTATTAATGAAGCCCGTGAAGGTGATATTGCATTTTTTGATAGTGAGGATGAAAAGATATCACATACCGGCATCATTTTAAACAATGACCAAATAATTCACGCATCCGGATCAGTGAGAATTGATACTCTTGATCATTATGGAATTTACAATAAAGAAATAAAAAAATACACCCATAAACTGCGCATTATAAAACGGATCTTATGAAGATATTATCCGCACAACAAATTCGCGATGCAGATGCTTTCACCATAGGAGAACAACAATTGTTTAGCAGTGAATTGATGGAGCGGGCGTCAAAGGTTTTCAGCAATTGGTTCATAAAACATTTTAATTCTTTTTCATCCATTCAAATTTATTGCGGAACGGGAAACAACGGCGGGGATGGTTTATGTATAGCACGACATTTAATATTGAGTGGAAAAAATGTTTTTGTAATAGTAGTCGGAGACAGGTCCAAAGCAAGTGATGATTTTATTATAAATTATAAACGATTTCAAAAAATTGCAGCTGAAAATATCATATCATTTAACCGTGACGAAAATTATCCTGAAGAAGGTTGTGATTGTATCCTGGATTGTATTTTTGGAACAGGCCTGAACAGAAAACCTGAGAGAATATTTAAAGATGCAATTTCTAATATCAACAAATCGGATGCATTTAAAATTGCTGTTGATATGCCATCCGGGTTATTTGCAGACTCTCCTTCAGATCATATTTGTGTTGAAGCTGATATTACCTTTAGTTTTGAGTTGCCAAAACTGAGTTTTTTCTTTCCGGAAAATAATAAATATACCGGTGAATGGATAATTAAAGAGATCGGGCTTTCACAAAATTTTATTGCCAATTGTGAAACAAGGTTTCATTATTTAAGGGAAGAAAATTTGAAAGGAATTATTTCGGAAAGAAATACATTTTCGCATAAAGGAAGTTATGGACATGCATTAATTATTGCAGGTTCCTCTGGTATGACAGGTGCAGCACAGCTTAGCAGTTTGGCATGTCTTACATCAGGTGCGGGTCTCGTTACACTTGCCTCCGATGCCTCGAAACTGGAGCATCCGGAGTTAATGTCAATTGACTTTAATTCCATTGAGGAACAAATAAAAAAAAATAAATTCAATGCTATAGGAATTGGACCCGGATTGGGAACATCTGATGATATGGCTGATATGATTAAAAATATTCTCCCTTTAATTTCTTTTCCTCTTGTAATTGATGCTGATGCATTAAATTGGATCGCAAATAACAAAGAATTATTAGATCTATTACCTCAAAATTCTATTCTCACACCGCATCCAAGGGAATTTGAGCGTTTGTTTGGCAACCATAATTCATGGGATCAACTAATTGCACTAATTTCAGAAAGCGCCAAAAAATATAATTGTATCATTATTTATAAAAGAGCCTTTACAATGATCGCAACACCTGATGGAAACATTTATTTCAATTCCACGGGAAATGCAGGAATGGCAACAGCCGGAAGTGGAGATGTTTTAACAGGGATAATTACCGGTTTACTCGCTCAAAAATATTCTGCAATAAATGCTTCCATTCTCGGAGTTTATTTACATGGATTAAGTGGGGATTTTGCAATTCATGAAACAAATGGACAAAATTTAATTGCCTCCGATCTGATAGGTCATATTCAAAGTGCCTATAGTTACATTTTGCAGAATTGATTACTTTACAATTCTTCTCCCCTAACCTTTTTCATAACAGCGATCAAACCATTGGTTGAGGAATCATGCGAGGTGATCACATCATCTGTTTTTAATTGAGGCAAAATATCTGAAGCTAATTTTTTACCTAATTCAACACCCCACTGATCGAAACTGAAAATGTTCCACAAAATACCCTGTACAAATATTTTATGTTCATAAAACGCGATCAACGTACCCAAATTATACGGTGTTAACTTATTTAATAAAAAAGTATTAGTGGGTCTGTTTCCATCAAAAACACGAAATGGTAAATGGAATTGAATTTCAGTTTCACTCATTCCTTTAGAAACCATTTCCGCTCTCACCTCTTCCTCTGTTTTACCGTTCATTAAGGCTTCACTTTGTGCAAAAAAATTGGATAACAATATATTGTGATGTTCGCCGGTATTATTTAATGAAATTACTGCTGCAATAAAGTCTGCAGGAATTATTCCCGTTCCCTGGTGCATTAATTGAAAAAAAGCATGCTGTCCATTTGTTCCGGGTTCTCCCCATATTACAGGACCGGTAGAATAGTGAATTTTATTCCCCGAGCGATCAACAGATTTTCCATTGCTTTCCATATCGGCCTGTTGAAGATAAGCTGCAAAACGGTGTAAATATTGATCATATGGTATTACTGCATGCGATTTTACATTAAAAAATTCAGTATACCAAAATCCGATCAATGCCATCACTACCGGAATATTATTATTAAATGCAGTTTTTCTGAAGTGTTTATCTGCCGCTTCGGCTCCTTTTAATAATTTTTCGAAATTGTCATATCCTATTGCAATACATATAGATAATCCGATCGCACTCCATAAACTATATCTTCCTCCAACCCAGTCCCAAAATCCGAACATATTATTTTCATCAATTCCAAAGGCTACCACCTCTTTTTCTGCGGTTGATAATGCAACAAAATGTTTTGCAATATATTTTTCGTCTTTCGCTGAATTAAGAAACCAATTACGGGCTGTGTGCGCGTTTGTCATGGTCTCCTGAGTAGTAAATGTTTTAGAAGCGATTAAAAATAAGGTGGTTTCAGGATCCAATTTTTTTAGCGTTTCGCTTATATGTGTACCATCGACATTAGAAACAAAATGAATATTTATATGCGGAGTTTTGTAATGTTTTAATGCTTCACAAACCATATAAGGCCCCAGATCGGAGCCACCAATTCCAATATTCACAACATCTATGAATTCTTTTCCCGAAAAACCTTTTAATTTTCCGGAAATTATATCATTGGAAAATAATTTCATTTTTTGCTGAACATCACGAATAGCGGTAATAATATTTACATCATCAACAATTATTTCCGAATCTGTAAAATTTCGCAATGCAGTATGCAGAACAGCTCTGTTTTCTGTTTCATTGATCTTTTGTCCTGTAAACATTGTTTCTATAGCATCCTTAAGCTTTAATTCCCCCGCCATCGCCACAAGTTGATCAATTATTGTTTCATCAATACGGTTTTTAGAATAGTCGAATAACAATTCCTCAAATTGAATGCTGAATTTTGAAAAACGATCCCTATCCTCAGAAAAGAGAGTACGCAAATGTTTATTTTTTATCCCATCAAATTCCGAAATCAATTTTGAATAGGCCCCTGTTTCTTTAAAAGGTATTTTTGGTAGCATTACAAAAGTTCGCTGTTTGAATTCTTAATAATATGATATTGCGCCAATTGGGTAATAGGTTTTTTTATGACTTTTTTAACCTCTATATTAAGTTTAGAGCATGCCTCCTTTAAGTGAGAATCAAAATAATATCCCACCGATCCGACAAAATGTACAGGTAAATTTGTATGTTCCTCAAATCGACGGATATATATCTTCAAAAAAAGTGTCAACCCATTTGATATAATATTTTTACAATATTCATGTTCAATATTTTCAGCATAAAATGGAAGAAATGACGCAATGTATTCGTTTGGAAAAGGTTCTTTATAAACCCTTTTTAGTACATCTTCTCTGGTAACATTAAATTTTTCGATAAATTTTAAAGTCAGATCTTTTGGTAAATTGTTATAAAAATAATCCCGCAACAATATTTTCCCGAAATAATTTCCACTGCCTTCATCACCTAAAATATACCCCAAACTAAATTCTGTCGCCTTTATAACACCCTCTGAAAATAAACAGGAATTCGAACCTGTTCCAAGAATGGCAACTATAGCCGGCTGATCATTACAGGTTGCGTATACAGCAGCTTCCATGTCCGATCTTACTTCTATTAAACCAAATTTAAAGAATGATCCTAGCACGTTCTGCATCCTCTTCAAATTATTAACTCCTGAACAACCCGCTCCATAAAAAAAGAGATTAATATCGGCTTCATGCAGTTCTTTTAATTGTATCTCTTTATTTAATTCAAATACTATTTGTTCGTCGGAAAGAATATTAGGATTTAAACCTTTTGTGGAAAATGTTGTAACAATATTATTACCTTCCTTAATTAATACCCAATCTGCTTTTGTAGAGCCACTGTCGGCAATGAGCATCATTCCTGTATTATTTGAATTTTTGACCAACAGGTTTGTATTATTATTTTTTCATGAATAAAACCTTATCAATACGAGTAGAATCCATATCTAAAATTTCAAATTCAT
>JAYSYX010000032.1:0-16063 GCA_043727235.1 Bacteroidota bacterium | reverse complement strand
GTCTCTACAAAAGGTCATTTAATTTTTACGACTCGGCATAACATACTCAAGAGTCATTAGTCAAAAGTAAAATCATCCGGCCAACGTGAGGGAATCTCATTACCTGCCTGACGCTGACGCAATCGGCAGGCAGGCTCATTACTCATTACTCATTTCACGATGCATAGTCACGGCTCCAATCGAAGCGAACTCACCACTCATTTATCCGACGTAGCTTTAGCGAAGGTGGACCATTCACCACTCACCCATGGTCAGCTGTCATTAGTCAGGAGTAAAATCATCCGGCCCACGAGGATCAAACTCACCACTCACCATTCACCACTCACCCAAGGTCAGCAGTCATTATCAGAAGTGAAATCATCCGGCTAGCGAGGATCACTCTCATTACTCATAACTCATCACTCATCACTCATTCAAAAGAACTCCGTTTTATAAGGATACCTTATCTGATACTGCTCCTTTACAAGATCAGTAAGCAACACCCTCAACTCGCCGACATTATTTTTTTCCGTAGCTGAAATAAAAACACAGTGATAATTCGATTTACTCATCCATGATTTTTTCAGGTCGTTGAGAATATCCAGTTTAATATCGCTCTGCAGATATTTATCGAAATTATTTTTTTCGTAGAGATCCATTTTATTAAAGATCAGAATACTGGGTTTTTCTGATGCGTTTAATTCTTTTAAAGTTTCATTTACAACCTTTATCTGATCTTCAAAGGCAGGATGAGAAATATCAACAACATGTAATAAAATATCACTTTCTCGTACCTCATCCAATGTTGATTTAAAACTTTCAATTAAATGATGGGGAAGTTTTCTGATAAATCCAACCGTATCACTTAATAAAAAGGGTGTTCTGTCAAGAACAATTTTTCTTACCGTGGTATCCAGTGTTGCAAATAGTTTGTTTTCGGCAAATACATCACTTTTGCTTAGCAAATTCATGATGGTTGATTTGCCAACATTGGTATATCCTACCAAAGCAACCCGAATTAGGTCCCCGCGGTTTTTTCGTTGTGTTTCGTTTTGTAAACCGATCTTTAAAAGTTTCTCTTTAAGTAAAGCAATCTTTTGTTGAGCAACCCGCCTGTCCGTTTCAATTTCTTTTTCACCCGAACCCCGCATCCCAATACCACCTTTTATTCTGTCCAAATGCGACCACAATCCTTTTAACCGGGGTAACATATATTGTGTTTGTGCGAGTTCAACCTGAGTTTTTGCCTGAACAGTTTGTGCGCGTGTTGCAAAGATGTCGAGTATAAGCATACTGCGATCCACTATTTTAATTTTTACCTCTGCTTCAATATTGCGCAGTTGGGATGGCGATATTTCATCATCCAATATTACCAGATCAATTTCGTTCGCTGCGACAAAATCCACTATTTCCTGTAGTTTTCCCTTTCCTACATAGGTCTTCATATCGGGGTGAGGTAATTTCTGATAGAATTTTTCTACGGTAATTGCCCCGGCTGTTTCGGCAAGAAATTCCAATTCATCAAAATATTCGTTGAGTTGTTCAAGGGTTTGATTTTGGGTAACAAGCCCTATTAGAATTGCCCTTTCTTTTTTATTGTTATCTATAATATGAAGCATCTTATTGCAAATTTAACACCGTTATTCGATGAAATTGACAAAGTAATGAATTACAGATGCTGTTAAAGACCATATATTTGCCAAAATAACAGGATTGATCCGCTATTTACGACATAAGGACTTAGATCAGAATAAATGGGACCAGTGCATCGAAAATGCACTGAACGGATTGCCTTATGCATATTTTCGGTATTTAAATATTGCATCAGACGAAAATTGGGATGCACTAGTATTAGATGATTATGAAGCAGTTTTTCCTCTTCCCTTTAAAAATCGAGTAGTATTTAAACAGATATTTCAGCCCTTCTTTGTTCAACAATTGGGATTATTTTTTACCAAACAGGAACAGGAAATTCAGCTACATTATTTTATCAATGCAATACCTTCCCATTTCCGGAAAATTAATTTGCACCTGAATACAAAAAATCCGGCATTGGAATCTTTTTTAAAAGTAAAACACAAGATCACCCATCATGTAGATTTGAACAAGACCTATCCTGAATTATTTCAATCGTACACAACTAATACAAAACGCAATTTAAAAAAGGCAGTTAGTTATAATTTGAAAATAGTGCAGGATATCATGCCTGCTCAATTGATCACCTATAGAAAAAAATATTTGGGCAAAGAATTAAGAGGAACGCAAAGCGATAGTGATCAGAATCGTTTACAAAAACTCATGGAAATGCTTCTGAGTATCAATAAGGGATTTATTTCAGGAGTTTCAGATGAAAGTGATGAATTGCTTTCACTTGCATTTTTTATAAAAAGTAACGGTCATCTTATTTTTTTATCTGCTGTTTCAAGTGATATTGGAAAGGAAAAACAAGCCATGACATTTCTAATTGATCATAATTTAAGATCCAATGCCGGAGCAGACCTTATCTTCGATTTCGAAGGGTCCATGATTCCGGGATTGGCAAGGTACTATAAAGGTTTTGGGGGAATAGAGAAGCAGTTCCCGGTGGTTTATAAATAAATAAATGCCTCTTCAAATTCTGAAAGTAGTTAAGTGCCATTAAGTTAAATTTTACTTTCCCTTGTTAATCTGTCTTAACATTAACATCTGTTAAGTAACATTCCTTCTTATTTTGCGATACATCTAAAAATGGAATTATGAAAAATATTTTTATTTTATTGCTGTTGTCGCTCACCGGCTCCGTCTATGCAGGCGAATTTGTAAATAATAATACAAATTATATAGCCACCATCGATCTCACGAAAGTGGAAAATGACAGGGTAAAGGTTACTCTGGATTTGCCTCAAATAACTACGGAAACAATTGTCTATTGTCTCCCTAAAATTGTCCCGGGAACATATTCCATTTATGATTTTGGAAGATTTCTATTTGAATTTAATGCCTTTGATAAAAATGGAAATAAATTAAAATTTGAACCTGTAGATGTAAATCAATACAAAATATATAACGCAACACAATTGGAAAAAATTGAATATTGGGTTGATGATTCCTTTGATATGACCATGGACAATGCCATATTTGAACCTGCTGGTACAAATATTTCTGCCAATAACTTTATGATAAATACTTTTGGATTTATAGGTTATTTAGAAGGTATGAAAGAAAATGATTATCAACTCATCATAAAAAAACCAGAAGCATTTTACGGTTCCACTCCATTAATAACAGAAAAAAATGATAAGTGGTCCGACACCTATCATTTAAATAATTATGATCATCTCGCCGATTCACCAATATTATATGCTGTTGCAGATACAGCTATAAAGATGGTTGGAGGTGCGGAAGTTTTGATCGGTGTGTATTCTCCCAATAAGATTATATCTGCACAGCAAATTATGGATAATGTGAGCGAAATATTGGAAGCGCAGGGGGAATATCTCGGCGGGAAATTGCCCGTAGATAAATATGCCTTTTTATTTTATTTCACAGATACTGCAGGAGTGAGCGGAGGAATGGGAGCATTGGAACATAAAAATTCAAGCGTTTATTTTTTGCCCGAAATGCCTATTGCGGATATTGCAGAAACGTTAAGAGATGTTTGTGCCCACGAATTTTTTCATATCGTTACACCATTAAATATTCATTCGGAAGAAATTGCTGATTTCAATTTTATTGAACCAAATATGAGTAAGCATTTATGGTTGTATGAGGGTCAGACAGAATATGCGGCGCATCACGCTCAGGTTAAAGCAGGATTGATATCTGAGGATGAATTTTTATCGAGAATGCAGCAAAAGATATTTACTTCCACTGCTTATTATAACGACACTCTTCCATTTACTGAAATGAGCGAAAATTGCCTCGTCCAGTACAAAAATGAATATACCAATGTTTATCAAAAAGGAGCATTGATAAATATGTGTCTCGATATCGAATTGCGCCGCTTGAGTATGGGAAAATATGGCACTCAGGAATTGATGCGCGATCTCGGTAAGGAATATGGAATTGATAAAGCATTTATGGACGATGTTTTATTTGAAAAAATTACAAAAATGACCTATCCTCAGATCGGCAGCTTTTTTGCAAATTATGTGGAAGGAAATAAATCAATTCCCTATGATAAATATCTGGCCTATGCAGGAATAATTACTTCACCCGTTGAATATATGAAAATTATAACTCTGGGAAACGTTTCTTTGAATTATGATATCACGGCTGAAGAAAGTAAAATAATAATATCCGATCTGGAAGGGTCAAACGCCTTTGCAAAAGATATGGGTTATAAAGTGGGTGATCGTTTATTAAGTATCAATGGAATGTCGTTAACAGCAGGTAATGGAAATAATACCATCGACCTTTGGAAATCGCAAACAAAGGCGGGTGATGAAGTAGAAATTATAGTAGAAAGAAAAAAACCAAACGGCAAACTCAAAAAGGTAAAATTAAAAGGAAACGCCGTTGAAGTGGAAGTAGAAAAACCTCGTAATTTAATAATTGATGAAAATGCCACACTGGATCAAGTTAAATTGAGAAATGCGTGGTTAAATTAAAAATAACCCAACATTAATAATTCCTAATTTGGGTGCGTGGTGAATGGTCCACCTTCTCTAAAGCTACGGCGGATAAATGAGAAGTGAGATTGCTCCTCGTGAGCCGAATGTTTTTACTCCAGATTAGTGACTGATCTTTTGGTGAATGGTGAGTAGTGAGTGGTGAGTTAGCTCCTTCGACTGACCGAATATGTCAAATTCGAAGGAACAATCTCCAATGTTACAAACTCCTCACTCCTCTCTCCTTACTCCTTTTTCTCCATACACAACTCCACCAATATCCCCCCCGTACTTTTCGGATGCAAAAAGCATATCAATTTATTATCCGCACCGGGTAAAGGTTCTTTGTTTAATAAAATAAATCCTTCCGCCTCCATTCGTTTCATTTCTGCATAAATATCGTCAACGGCAAATGCGATGTGGTGTATTCCCTCTCCGCGTTTTTGGATAAATTTTTCTATTGTCGATTCATCATTTGTTGCTTGTAATAATTCCACCTTGGTTTCGCCCATCATAAAAAACGAAGTTTGCACGCCTTCCCTTTCCACACCCTCTATTTTATAATGTTGTTTTCCGAATAATTTGGCGAATAAAATATTTGCGGCTTCCAGGTCCTTAACTGCAATTCCTATGTGTTCTATCTTTTTCATTTCCCAAATGTAGGAGGTACCATGCACTCAATATGCATTTCCGCCCAAAAAATTTACCAAAACCCGAACTTTTGATATAGCTTTGTGTTTTAGAATTAGTCTAAATAACAAATATGCTTAAACTACCTATATACCTGGATAATAGTGCCACCACCCCTGCCGACCCTCGAGTTGTAGATACCATGGTACCTTACTTTTACGAACATTTTGGCAACGCGGCAAGCAGAAATCATCCTTTTGGATGGGAAGCCGAAGGTGCGGTGGATAAAGCCCGTGAACAAATTGCAAAACTCATAAACGCTTCCGAAAAGGAGATCATCCTTACTTCCGGTGCTACAGAGGCTGATAATCTGGCTATTAAAGGGGTTTTTGATATGTATTCAAGAAAAGGTAACCATATCGTTACAGTTACTACGGAACATAAGGCGGTTTTAGATACTTGTAAACACCTTGAAAAAATGGGTGCCGAAGTTACCTATCTCAAAACTGACAATGAAGGTAATATCGACCTCAACGAATTGGAAAGTGTAATTACCGATAAAACCATTTTGGTGTCCGTAATGTATGCAAATAATGAGATCGGCACCATCCATCCCATTAAAAAAATTGCTGAAATTGCCCATAAAAAAGGTGCACTGTTGTTTACCGATGCCACGCAGGCAGCAGGTAAAATTTCGATAGATGTGGAGCGCGACGGAATTGACCTTATGGCCTTTACCGCACACAAAATGTATGGTCCGAAGGGTGTAGGAGCCTTATATGTGCGCAGAAAGAACCCAAGGGTTAAAGTTACTGCCCAGATGGACGGCGGAGGTCACGAACGCGGAATGCGCAGCGGTACCTTAAATGTGCCCGGAATTGTTGGTTTTGGCAAAGCTGCCGAAATTGCCACGTTGGAAATGGACGCAGATGCTGCAAGACTAAGCAAAATGCGCGATCGCTTGGAAACTGAACTGATGAAAATTGAAGAATCGTATGTAAATGGAAACCGTGAAAGCCGTTTGCCGCATATTTCAAATATATCCTTCAAATATGTGGAAGGAGAGGGTTTAATGATGGCCTTCAACCAAAATATTGCCGTGAGCAGCGGATCTGCCTGCACAAGTGCATCCCTTGAACCAAGTTATGTGTTAAAAGCTTTGGGTTTAGGTGATGATTTGGCACATTCGAGTATCAGGTTTTCACTCGGCCGATTTACAACCGACGAACAAATTGATTATACCATAGAACACGTAAGAACAGCAGTGCTGAAATTGAGAGAAATGAGTCCCCTTTGGGAAATGTTCAAAGAAGGAATTGACCTCAGCACTATTGAATGGGCAGCGCATTGATTAGCATATCAGACAATGTAAATTGTTAAATGAATTAATGAGCGGAAAATTTGTTGAAATGAGTAATGAGTTATGAGTAATGAGTTTGCTCCTCAGTAAGAGCAACCTTACGATTCACGCCTCACGATTCACGAAAAAAGAAGTATTAATAAAGCTAAAAAGTAAAAAACATAAATCCGAGTATCATGGCCAAGTGAGATTTTCTCACTACTCGCCATTCACTACTCACCTAAATAAAAGTTATGGCATATTCAAAAAAAGTATTGGATCATTACGAGAATCCTAAAAATGTAGGAACACTCGACAATAAGAAAAAAGAAGTGGGCACCGGATTAGTTGGAGCTCCTGAGTGTGGTGATGTTATGCGTTTGCAGATAGAAGTAGATCCTGAAACGCAAAAGATCGTTGATGCTAAATTTAAAACCTTTGGTTGCGGAAGTGCAATTGCTTCCTCTTCCTTAGCTACAGAATGGCTAAAAGGAAAAACGATCGACGAGGCATTAACTATTGATAATATGGACATCGTGGAAGAACTGGCCTTACCTCCGGTTAAAATTCACTGTTCCGTACTAGCTGAAGATGCGATCAAAGCAGCAATTCAGGATTACAGAATTAAGAACGGACTTGAGGCGTTGGTATTGGAAGATAAAATTGTTCATTAAAGAATAAAGTATATAGTAGTTAGTATATAGATACATTCTCTAAAGAGTTAAGTTATCGTCAAATTAAGAATATATCAACAAGGTTGAATAAATACGATAGCTCTCATGCAAACGATATCTAACTACTAAATACTAACTACTAAATACTAAATTATGATATTCATCAGCGAACTTGCAAAAGAAAAAGTTTATGACCTAAAATCCCAGGCGGGATTAGGAAACGACTATTTTATTCGCATAAGTGTGGTTGGAGGTGGTTGCAGTGGATTGAGTTATAAAATGGATTTTGATAACGAAGAAAAACCGGGCGATCAGTTATTTGAGGACAGGGGTGAAAAATTAGTTACCGACCTCAAAAGTTTCCTCTATTTATGTGATACAACTTTAGATTATTCCGACGGACTAAACGGAAAAGGCTTTCAATTTATCAACCCAAATGCAGGCAGAACTTGCGGATGTGGAGAAAGTTTTGCAGTTTAGTACCTCTTTTCTATTCATACTTGAACTTTAACCTCTTTGGCCGGCAGCTAGAGAGGTTTTTTTATGAGCGTTTATTCCCTTTTGAACTCATATCTATATTCAATTCCGCTAGTGCTGTTTCGTTCGCCTATCCTTCGGCCGATACTATCGTATTGATAAAATGTAGTATCCGCAGCATAACCTGAAGTCCTGGGATCAGTATAGCTAATCCAGCTTTCTAAATAACCCTTCTCCGAATATTGATAACGAATGCTGTCGGGTTTGCCGGGTACAGATGTTTTAATATTTCGTTGCAATAAAATGTTACCAAAAACATCGTGATCAAATTCTGCAATAAAAAGTGTGTCTGTTATTTCATGATAACCCATTAATTTGGTACAGACATTTTTAATGATTCTGGTGCCGCTTGTATCATAGGTATTATGAAAGCTAGTCATCATGTATTTCCACAAAACAGTTTTTGTGCTGTCCTCATAAACCTGATCAAAGATCGTTTCGGTATTTCCCTTTTCGTCGTAATTTATTACACTTATCATAACTTCGGAAATTTCTGATACTTCTCTCTTAATATTTCCATTGTTGTAGTAGATATAACTTTTTTTTGATTTTATATCGCCATTCTTTTCAAAGGTTTGTAGAATTAAATGTGTGTTATTATAATTATTTGTAACGGTTTCCGAAATTTTACCTTCAGCACTTTTTTCTATACTTTGTAACAGTAAAGTACCGGCGTATTTATTTTCCACTATTCTCAAAATGTCACCGGCCTGGCTGCCAAAGTATATTTCTTTAATGCAATTCCCGAGTGAGTCAAAATATTCTTCTTTGTGTTTTATTTCGGTTCCGGATCGAATTATATAGGTAGTTTTTATTTCGGAAACTTCTACAATGTTTTGCGATTTTGGTTTGCAGGAAGAGATCGCAATCTGGATTATTAATAATACAATAAATTTATTCATTATAAATATGTGTTTCTATTTTGCCCGACGCATCCACCTTTGCTCTGAACATACCATCTGAATTATATTGGAAAGCAATATTTCCGTTTTTATCAATGGCTATCATTCCACCATCTCCTGTAATTTCTTTAAATCGAACATGTATCATTTCATAGGTTGCTTCTTCAACCGACATACCCTTAAATTCTATCAAATCTGCAACAGTTTTTGCTGCAACAGTTTTAATAAAATCTTCTCCGGTTCCGGTACAACTTATTGCACATGTTTTATTATCTGCATAATTTCCTGCACCAATAACTGGAGAATCTCCAATGCGATTATATTTTTTATTCATGAGCCCACCGGTTGATGTACCAGCCGCAAGATTACCGTATTTGTCGCGCACAACACATCCAACTGTTCCGAATTTTTCTTCTATATTATTTAATACAGCGGATATTTCCTGCAGTGACATTAATGAGTCAACATATTTAATGTATTGCATTTCTGTACTATCCTTCATTCCTTTCCATCTTTCATATTGATGTTTTGTATAAAAATAGGCAGGATCTTCAATTTGCAAATTATTTATTTCCGCAAATTGTTCAGCTCCTTCTCCGCTGAACATGATGTATTTTGATGAATCCATTACCATGCGTGCAGCCTTAATAGGGTTTTTAATAAACTGCACATTATTTACGGAACCCGCATCCAAGTTTCTGCCGTTCATAACACTGGCATCCATTTTTATTTTACCATCACTTGTAAAAACAGACCCTTTTCCGGCATTAAAAAGTGGAGAATCTTCCAATAAACAAATCACAGCAACTACAACATCCATTGCGCTATCACCGCGTGATAACATTTCATAACCCAACTGCGAAGCCTCGTTTAATTTGGTATGAAAAGCAGCTTCCTGTTCAGCAGTGTAGGTTCCTCTTGGCATTGCACCGGCTCCACCATGAATGGCAAGAGAAAATTCTGAAAACGTTTTTATTTCGGAGGCATCGTTTTGTTTCTGTTTGCACGAATTAAAGCCCGTTATTGCCAGGAGCAGTACTATATAAAAATGGTTTTTTATCATCAATTTCATTTTGGAATTATGCTTTTGATATCAGGTAAATGGTATAAGGAAAACAAACTTTAGAATATGGTAAAATTTCGCAAGAAATTTAAACTCCTCACTCCTTTCTCCTCTCTCTTTTTTCCAATTCGAAGGAATATTCTCTTTTGTTATAAAAGGCCCACTGCCACTGCCCACTCTTCACTCCTACATTTTAGACAAAGTCAACTAACCTGGATTTTTCTGTCCGGTGTTTAATTTAAATCCTATACTTTCACGCAGATTAACCTTGCCTTCAATATCAAGATTAAAATTCTTCAAATCATCTATGGTGATCGATTTTATCATTTCCGGAGTACGTTGTGCTGCAGGAATTCCGGCCATCCGTAAATTTTGATGATGCACAATATCCGCAGCTATTTTTCGCATAGTTCGTGCATTTCCAAAAAATTTATTGCGATTTGCAGTTAATTGCGTAATAAAACCTTTTAAATGTGTTGTAGCTTCCTCCGTTAAAAATAAATATTCTTTTTTAAGCATGTTCTCCCCGATCACAAATAATTCCTCTTCGGTATAATCCTCAAAATGGATGAATTTATCAAATCGCGATTTTAATCCAGGGTTTGACTCGAGGAATATTGCCATATTATCTGTATATCCAGCAACAATAACTATAAATTCACCACGATGATCTTCCATGCGTTTTAACAGCGTTTCTATTGCCTCGCGACCAAAATCATTTTCACCACCCTGACTTAAAGAATAGGCCTCATCAATAAATAAACCACCCCCCATAGCAGCCTCTATCATACCATCAGCCTTAATTGCAGTCTGGCCAACATATCCGGCAACCATTCCTTCGCGATCGGTTTCTACTAAATGGCCTCGCTCCAATATTCCAAGTGCTTTAAATATTTTTACTAAAATTCTGGCCACAGTTGTTTTTCCTGTTCCGGGATTTCCGGTAAATACGGTATGTAATGAAAATGATTTTTTTACATCGCGACCTATTTCTTTATAATACCTTACAAGTTTAACCGTCTCTTCAATTTCATTTTTCACCTTCGCCATTCCGGTCATTTCTTTTAACTCATTCATGGCATCCTGTAATAAAACCTCATCTACAGGAAGTTCTACTTTTTTTGAATTTCCAAATCCGAAAATAACCTCTACATCTTGTAATATTATAGTACTGAGATCTTCATTTGTAAGTTCTTCCGGTTTATCCTGTTTCATTAATCGAAGAGCCATATTTTGTTTCGCTTCCTCAATAATGGAATTTACATAACGCGCATTTCCAAATTTATTGTCGCGGTTGCGATATGCTTCCACCACTTTCATATAAATTAAATTTCTGGCTTCCTCACTTATGGTAACTCCGCGTTTTTTAGAATCGTATTCTGATATTGCCATTAATTCATCAGGGTTATAATCAGGAAAATTAATTACCTGTGAAACACGGGAACTCAAACCCGGATTCGAATTTAAGAAGTCGCGCATTTCTTTCGGATAACCCGCATAAATAATTGCGGTATCACCGGGCCCATCACTCATTTCTTTTATTAAAACTTCAATAACTTCTTTTCCAAAATCTTTTCCGTCGTCACCTCTGTCGCTTAATGCATATGCTTCATCAATAAATAAAATTCCTCCGCGTGCGCGATCAATTGCTGCTTTTGTTTTAGGTGCGGTTTGACCAATATATTCTGCAACAAGATCCACTCTTCCAACTTCAGTTACATCGGCGCGTTTCAATAAACCCATCGCTTTATATATTTTGCCAAGCATACGCGCAACAGTGGTTTTTCCGGTGCCGGGATTTCCTGTGAATACCATGTTGAGGTTCATCTTATTTTTTTCTTCAAATCCTTTATCCTGACGAATTTTCAGAAACTTTAAATAAGTGGTTAATTCATTGATCTCACGTTTAACTGTTTCTAATCCTATAAGATCATCCAATTCTTTTTTTGCAGTTTCAAATGTCTCTGCATCGGTTACTATGGTTGCAGTTTTTAATGCAGCAGTTGCACCATCAACACCGGTAAGCCAAACAGGATCACCTGTAAGTTCAATATCTGCAGTCCCTACTTCAAAGGGAACAACTGCAATTATATTATCCATAAAAACCACTTCACATGTATATTTATCCGGATACCAGAATCCTGCCCCATCACTACCATAACCCACATCCATTACAATGTTTTTTCTGCTGTCGTTCACATGCTCAAACCAATAAGATGCACCTTTTAATTGATGCACATCATTATAGAAATAAAAATTAAATTCCAGTGGGAAATATTTTTCATGAGATATTTTATTCGCAAGATCAAGTTCAATGGAAATGTACTGCGCAGTATCCTTATTAAACGTAGTTAAATATTTTCTGTTCTCGCGCGCAACATTTGTTTTGGGAGCATTAAATAATTTTATGGTATTAAAATCGAAATAGGGATTATTTCCTGCAGACACCAAACCGTTGTTAGTGATATAAAAATAATTTGTCCCCACCAAAACATCATCTATCCAAATTTCCCATTTATAGGTGCCCTTTTTCCACCAACCCGGTGTTGCGGTTCCCCAACCCTCGCGAACAAAAATGATATTCTGGTCGGTAGTAACCACGATATCTTTTTCGAGTTTGCACATCTCTTTGTTCTCATAATATTCCGTTGCTTTTATTACAACCTTTGCCTTCCATTCCTCTTCATCGAACAGCAGGTTGAACAATTGTAACTCAGCATTTACGTAACAAACTTCCGTTTCATCAAAAACGATCCTGTAATTCTTGGTATTGCCGAAAAAATTCTCCAGCGAACCGTAAACCTTCATTTCTTTAAACTTATACCGTTTTTTCTCTTCTTTCTTGGCCATAAAAATCTTTAAAGTCTTTTGTAAAAGGGTGGTAAAAATAGGGAATTCCTGATTTTGTTTGGGTTTTTGTTTGCGACGAAAAAATTAACATAAAAGGATAAAATTAATTATAACACATTGATTATCAGTCAAATATAAAATATATTTAAATTGGGAACTTTTTAGCGTAAATTTTTGTTATCACATCATTCACCTACAAAACTGAACATTTCATAATTCGTGGTTATTCCAAAATGGCTGACCACTTCCTCCACCAAACCTTCCCGAACCACAATAATCAACCGAAGTGAATCCTCTTTTGATTCAAGCAACTCTTGGAGTTCAACACTGAATCCTTCGCCTTTCAATTCCATTGGTCCAACCTCATCTATAATTAGCCAGGCATTTTTTCTATTTGTAGCATTTCTCACGATATTTTTTGCGCGATCGAATCCCGCAACACTAAAAATGTATTTTCCAATGTTTAAAACATTTTCCTCATTTTCCTGCGCTTCCATTTCAAATTGTTCTCCGGTAGCAACGTCCATAAAAACTCTTTTTCCATTTATTTTCGGAGTAAGAATTCCGTAAACGTCATTTCTGTTTTTGGACCATTCTGTTAGTCGGGTAGTTTTGCCTGAATTAATTGGACCGGTTAGGAGAAAGGCTTTTTTATGCATTTTTGTTTTAGTTTAAATCAATTCTTTTTCCCAGAGTTAATTAAGTGGGCAGTCAGCAGTGGGCAGTGGGCAGTTTGTAACATTCGAGATTATCGCTTCGATTTAGAATATTTCTATGATTCAATACTTCATAATTTATCAATATGAAGTTAATTTTTCAATTCAAAGTCAATTAGTCCCGTGTCTCAACAAGTCAGCAGTGGGCAGTGGGCAGTATTTAACATTCGAGATTATCGCTTCGAATTAAAAATTTAATACTATTCATTACTCCTCAATTATCTAATTTTAAATCATAATTTCAATCCAAAGTAATCAAGTTCTGTCCCGTGTCATTTATCAAGATACCGATAGTGAGACCCTCGCTAAGAGCGAGAGCCTCACTCGCTCTGACATGTTAATACATCTCTGCATGATTAGAAAATACCATATCACATTATTATTTAAATCTATATTATCTAATTTTTTTTATCCTTTTTTCATCCGCAAAATCAGCGTCATCCGCGTTCCCCTTTTTTTTCACTCTTTGTTTTCCCATGTCTCGTGTCATTTGTCCCCTTACCGATAGTGAGACCCTCCTAAGAGCGAGAGCCTCACTCGCTCCGAATTGCAAACTCCACAGTTTGGATTTCCTGCTTCCTATGTCCTTTTTCCTACTTCCTATTTCCCACTTCCCCCATCGGTATCAACGCATTCACCATCACCACCTTAAAAAAAACATTAAGTCTCCTAATTCCCTTCCTACCCGAAGTGTAATTCCAACTTTGTTGCACCAGCGCATTTGTTGAAGGAATTAATAAAAGAATTTCACTTATGCTATTTTGATATTTTGATTGCTGTTTTTCAAGCCATCTTTTTAATAATTTTAATAAGAGAGGTCCCACCAAAAAATACCATGTTAGAATAATTAAAAAGGATCGCATTAAAATATGGGCTACTTCATCAGGAATTAATAGCGGTTCTCCTATATGCAAAATTCCCTGTAGCCATAATAAACTCAGTGCAATCCAAATAATAAATAAACCGGATCTGAATAAACGTTTTTTGTGTCCTGTTTTGATGGGTAGATCCGGGTTATTTGATACTGTATTTGTATTTTTTATTCCTGCATCATTTATGGTAAAATCATTTTTCCATTTTGGAACTGAAGTTGGAATTCGAGAGGCAATAAGGCCGATGCAAAATCCTACTATAATATGTAAGAACAAATACCCGGCACCTATATATAAACTGTAATTGGTTACATTTTCCTGATTTGTGAGATTGGAAATAAATTTATTTACTGCCTTCCAGAAATCCATTCCATAAATAAGTGTTGGAACAATAATTCCCTGCGCTCCTGATTCTGCAAGTGCAAGTGTTGCGAAAATGATGCAGGAAGTTTTATAATATTTTTTATTATAGAAAAAAAGTTCTCCGAGCACTCCCTGAAATAATACTGCGTAATAAGCTCCTATCGGGCTGTGCGGACTCAACATCAATTTAAATATGCAGACAAGTATGGTTGCTCTTAAGATGGCACCTTTTTCAGGAACATAAAATCCTATCAGACATATAATAATAACGGCGCTGCTTCCGACAATTAATCCCGTGATTGGTAATTGAAATCCGTGAATAATTCCGCCTAAAGTTCCTTCACAAACGGCCCATAAAGCGATAAGTCGATAATAAAATTGTGTGTTTGCTATTTGTAATGCCATAAAATTGAAAGATAAAATATTATTTTAAATTTGTGTTACAATATTTTGAAATGGATAAGGATCCTAAACTAATAGTGCACACCACCGAACCTTTTAATGCCGAACCACCGGTAGAAGAGTTGCGCGAACATTTTATCACACCGCAACCTTTGTATTACGTGCGCAACCACGGAGAGGTGCCAAATATTGATGAAAATAATTTTCGCCTGACCGTAAATGGAATGGTAAATAAAGTGCTTTCCTTAAGCATGAAAGAATTAAAAAATAATTTTTCCAAACGCACAGTAATGGCAACCTTGCAATGTGCCGGGAACAGAAGAAATCAGTTAATTGAATTTGCAGAGGTACCGGGTGAAGTTCCCTGGCAGGAAGGAGCAATAAGTAATGCAACATGGACAGGAGCGCCACTCAAAGAAATATTGGAACTCGCAGGTGTAAATACCGCATGTTTATTTGTTGAATTTATGGGTGCGGATGATGTTTTTCGTCACGGTGAAAATGTTGGATTCGGTGCATCAATTCCGATAGATAAAGCACTTACCGATGATGTACTTTTAGCATACGAAATGAATGATCTTCCTTTGGAACCCACACATGGTTTTCCCTTGCGTGTTGTTGTTCCGGGATATATTGGAGCAAGAAGTGTAAAATGGGTTACACATATCACTTTACTGGATCATCCCTCTAAAAATTATTTTCAGGATCACGCATATCGTTTATTTCCGCCGCAGGCAAAACCGGATACTGTTGTTTGGGATACCGGATTACAATTAAGTGAACTCGCGGTAAATTGCGCTATTACTTTTCCAAAAACAAATACAATTCTTAATGCCGGAAAAATAACTGTAAAAGGATATGCAATGAGTGGTGGAGGAAGAATAATTACCCGTGTTGATATTTCCACCGATGGAGGAGAAACCTGGATGACCGCAAAAATTACGGAAGGTGAACATAAATGGGCATGGGTATTTTGGGAACTGGAATTAGAACTCTCAAAAGGCAAACACGAAATTTTAACCCGAGCTTTCGACTCCGCAGCAAACACTCAACCCGAAGAAGCTAAACATGTTTGGAATTTTAAAGGATATATGAATAATGCGTGGCATAGGATTTATGTCACTGTAAAATGAAGGAATGAAGGAAT
>JAYSYX010000031.1:0-5693 GCA_043727235.1 Bacteroidota bacterium | reverse complement strand
AAAAAATAAGAAAATTTTATTTACCAATTTAGAATTTTCCTTAAATAAAAAGGAAATAATTGTTATTTACGGTAAATCTGGATGTGGTAAGAGTACATTGTTAAGAGTTATAGCTGGTTTTATTGATATAAATAATACAACTAAAGGTAGGAAATGGTTTCATAATATTAAAAATATTATTTGTACTGGAAACATTATTTTAGAAGATAAATTGTTAAATACCTTGGACCCACGTGATCGCTCAATTGGTTATTTAATGCAAGGTTCTAAAACATATCCTCATCACAAAACCCCTCAGGAAGTACTAGAGTTTCCTTTTAAAATTAATAAACATCTTCGAAAAAGAAAAACTTATACAGAATTTTCTAAGGAAGCACAGAGTATTTTTAGAAGTTTGAATTTTAATATTGGATATTTTGATAAGATAGAAAACTTATCAGGTGGTGAAGAGCAAAGATTGCTTTTGGCCAAATATTTGATTATATCTCCTAAAATTTTGTTACTCGATGAACCATTCAATAACCTAGATTATTTTCAAAGAGAGAATATTAGGCAAATGATTCACAAAATAACTAGTGATAATGGTAACAGTATACAATATATTATAATGGTTTCGCATGATGTTAATGATAGTAAAATAGCTGATAAAATATTATTAATAGAAGATAGTACAAAACTAAACAACATGAATAAGAATTATCAAATGATTGAAAGAAATTATTTTGAGTCGGCATATGACGTTTTTTGTAGACTACATGGATTTTGGCTAGACACTACTGGCAGAGTAATTAAAGATAATTTAATTACGGAAATTTTATCGAAAACTTCCAATCAACCTATGTTCACTGAAATATTTTTAGATTTTTTTAATACGTTTAAGATTCCTATCCATAAACGTAATTTATTTATTGATGCAGTGACCAATTCGAATTTCAATTCAGATTTTGAACTAGAAAAGCATGTAAAGCATATTATCGGCCCTCTTGATAGTTCTATTTATAATGAAGCCTTAAAAACTAGAGCAAGCACGATTTATAAAGAAATTGAACCTTTTTTATTACCTGATAACATTCTTGATGTTGGATGTGGTGACGGGCGTGTTTCTAACGTTATCTCTGAAAACAATAGTATATTTAATATTGAATTAACGGATGTTTATCGGCATTTTGATATTGGAAAGGTTCCTTTAGCTTTTAAATTAATGAGCTCAGATAATATACTTCCATATGTAGATAAAGCATTTGAAACCACTTTATTATTAACCGTTCTTCATCACAGTAATCAACCAATCGAATTATTAAAGGAATCAATTAGAGTTACATCAAAAAGGATAATAGTTATAGAAAGTGTATTGGGAATTTCTAAAGGGTTCAATGGAAATTTTAAAAAGTATGGAGATAAACGCTTGGAATATGCACGTCTAGTTGATTGGGTATATAATCGAATAGTTTTTGATAATGTAAATGTTCCGTATAATTTTTTATGTGTTGAAGAATGGATTGAAATATTTAAAAATCTTAATCTTGTTTTAGTGGAAAAAATAGACTTAGGCATTGACATTGAGGTTGTTCCGGAACATCACTTTCTCTTTGTTTTGGATGTAAATGGTTAACATTTTTAAGAATATATTAAGTATAATTATGTTTTTAAAAAATTTGCAAATCCCCCACCCAACCCACCACTTTAACCACTAAATAAACTCATCATGCTCCGTCAATTCACCATCACCGGCCTCCCCCTTCAAACTCCCTCCCTCACCGAAGATCTCGAAGGCTACTCCACCCAACACGCGATCATCCTCACCGACACCCGCGACGGCGGCAATACCGTTCAAGTCTCAGCCGATGATGACGAAATTGCCGAATTCCAATTTGAAGATGATTCCTTTTGGATGGGCACCGTAGGAGAGTTGCCGATTATTTTGCAGAGTGACAGGATGCCGGCTTCGAGGGGATTTAATGATGGGGTGATGGAAATTCCGGGGACGATTTCGTTTGGGAGTGATGATAGGGGTGGACTGAAAAATATTGTGCTGAAAGTATTTAAAATTTTTAAACCTAAAGGTAATATTACGGGGCCGGTTGTGAAAAAGTCGGCGGAGCTTTTGGATAATAAAATTCAGCCTGCACCGGGTTTGTTTTTTGTGGATGGGGAATTCAGGACGAGTAAGGTTACAAGTCAGTTGAAGGAAAGTGCTTTACCTTATTTAATATTGATTCACGGAACTGCGGCGTCGTTAAATAATTCCTTTCATAAAATGGTAGAATTTAAACAGTTTGGTTTGTGGGAGAATTTAAAAAATATTTATGGAGATAGAATTTTAGCACTGGAACATCAAACCTTAACTAAATCACCTTTCGAAAATGCTTTAGAAGTAATTAAATGGTTGCCGAAGAATGTGAGTTTGCATATTATTTCTACCAGTCGCGGGGGATTAGTGGGGGAAATTATTGCAAAGTATTGTGACATTCAGAAACCCGGATTTCTGCCGGAACATCGCGAGCAGATGATAAAAGATTTCGGGAAACTTACAATTCAGAAATTTGAATCGGAGATCAGTTCAAGGCAAATTACCATCGAAAAATATATTCGTATTGCTTGTCCCGCCGCCGGAACAACCTTGTGCAGCACACGTTTGGATACGTACCTGAATGTGCTGATCAATGGAATTAACATGGCATTTGGGGGCACTACTTCTCCAATTCTTTCGGCATTTAAAAAATTATTGGCCGATGTATTGGCCTGTAAGGCGCGTCCGGATATTTTGCCCGGATTATATGCCATGAATCCCAACTCGCAGTTTATTGCAGCGCTCAATCATCCGCATGAGGTAATTAATGGAAGTCTGCATGTGATAGCGGGAAATAATAAAATTGCCTTTAAACCGAAAGCAATTATTACCATTATCACAAAATTATTTTATCTCGGAAAAAATGATTGGATTGTTGATACAAAAAGTATGTCGCGGGGATTATTCCGCAAACAAAATATCGGATATTATTATCATGAAGGTTCGGAGGTAAATCATTTTTCCTATTTCGCAAATCAGGAAACGCAGGAGGCGACAAAAAATGCAATAAATGCTCCACTTAATACCATTGCAACCGGTTTCGAATCCTTCGACAGAACCTTGCCGAAAAATGCGGAACGCGGAGTTATTTTTGGTAATTTAAGACCGGAGGAGGTAAGCGGAAAAAAACCGGTAATAGTATTTATTCCGGGAATTTTAGGATCTAATATTTCAAAAAATGATGATGAAATTTATTTGGATCTGCTAAAAATTGCACTCGGAAAAATGATGGATCTTCCAGTGGAAGCTGCAAACGTGAAAGCAACTTCTCTCATCGGTAGATTTTATACAAAATTTAAAAAGGAATTTGATAATGAATATGATATTGCCGTATTTCCCTACGATTGGCGATTAAATATCAAGGGAGAAGCCGATAAATTAAATACTTATATCAATAAGATATTAACAAAAGCGCCCGGTAAAACAATTAAATTAGTTGCACATAGTATGGGTGGATTAGTATTGCGGGAATTTATTGATAATTATAAAGATTCCACCTGGAAACACATCACAACCTTTGCAGATTACAAAGTTTTATTTTTAGGTTCTCCGCTGGGAGGTTCCTATTTAATCCCGGAAATTCTTGTGGGAAAAGGTGGCCGCTTAAAACAACTCGCAGGTTTGGATCTCCTGCATTCCAAAGAAAATCTATTAAAAATATTCAGTAAATATGATGGTATTTTAAGTCTGCTGCCAATTGATACCACTGCGCATAATTTTACTGATGTGGCTACATGGAATGAAATGAAAATATACTTTACTTCCGTAGCCTGGCCGATCCCTGATGAGGCTACACTTAAAAAATTTGCGGCATTTCACAAAAAGGTAACTGCATTTAATTCCGATATTT
This sequence comes from Bacteroidota bacterium, assembly GCA_043727235.1. Classification (GTDB taxonomy): domain Bacteria; phylum Bacteroidota; class Bacteroidia; order Chitinophagales; family BACL12; genus UBA7236. The sequence goes on along the minus strand of JAYSYX010000031.1, from coordinate 1,773 downwards.
ATAACGATAAAAATTTTATTTATGTCGCAGGAAAAAGTGACAAAACCGTAAACGGATTTTATTATAATGTACATTCGGGAAATGAGGATAAATTAATATTTACCGGAACTCCCTATGGCGATGGATCTGTAACCTGGGATACCGGAATTCCCAAAGAAATAAAAGAAAATGATCGTGTTTATTACACCATGGTGGGCCATGGCGACCTTGCAAATGAGCCTGATTTATTTGAAGGAATTAGAGAGATATTAAAAACAGGAAAAACAAATCTATTAAGTAAACAACCACCTGTTTCGCGAGGAGAAAATCCGGTATTTGATATGCCGGAAGAATTAGTGGAAGAAATTACATTGGAGAACTTGGAAAGTGTGATGATAGGTGCCACAAAACCGGAGATAGATAATGAAAATATTTATCCGCCCATTACCATTGAATTAAAATGTGGAGATCTTAGGTATGCTAATTACCCTATCATGGTTGGTCATTTATTGAGTGATGGAATTATCAGTTCAGAAAAAGTGGTAGATACTTATTTTAATCAATTATTAAGCAAAAGATTAGCAACTGGAAATTACCCGGGTAACATAGGCGAAAGTAAATATTTCAGTAATCCGAATCGCAAACCTATTGGTGCTTTAATTGTTGGAATGGGGAAAACTGAAAAACTTTCGGGATATCAGCTGGAAGAAACCATTAAACAAGGTGCTATTGAATATTTATGTTCCTTTAATAAAAATGAAAATGGTTCCTCAAACACATTGGGCATCAGTTCGTTATTAATAGGCTGCGGGTATGCCGGACTGAGTGTGGAAACGGCAATTAAAGCAATTATTTCGGGTGTGCAAAAGGCAAATGAAACCATTCGCATCAATGGTGATAAGGTGTGGCCGGTAATTGATAAAATTGAGTTTATTGAAATTTTCGAAGACAAGGCCTTAAAAGCATTAATGTGTCTGGATCTTTTAAAAAATAATACAAGATCCAAATTCATTTTTGAGCCTAAGATGCAAAAATTGATCGGTAGCAGAAAGAGATTGAATTTGGAGGACAACATGGATTGGTGGCAGAGAATAACCATTGAAAGCGACTATACATGTAATGAAAATGGGACACGTACGAATATGTTTACCTTTAGTTCGTCGATGGGCACTGCTCGTGAAGAAGTAAGAAAATTATATTGCAGTAAAGAAATTATAGAATCATTAGTTAAAGAAATTTCAACAAAACAAAATTGGGATACTGAATTAGCGAAATCCATTTTCGAATTATTAATTCCGAATGATTTTAAACTGGCAGTGCGCAATCAGCAAAATCTATTACTTATATTGGATAAAACAACAGCTGCCTATCCATGGGAAATGTTGCAGGATATTTCGGTTCAGTCGTCACCACTTTCCACACAAGTTGGCATGATTCGACAACTTTCAACAGATGAATATCGTACGGGAGTAAATTATACATTGGCAAACAGAGCATTAATCATTGGCAATCCCGACACAGGTAATTTTATGCCTACACTGGACGGTGCTACAGAGGAGGCAAATTCCGTAAACAATTTACTTTCTAACATTGGGTATGAAACTACGCCAAGTATCAATGAACCATCAAGCGCCATTATTAAAAAACTATTCCGCTCCGATTATAAGATAATGCATTTTGCGGCGCATGGTATCTTTAATGAAGAAAATCCTGATCTGTCGGGAATGGTAATTGGCGATAAGGTTTTTTTAACAACAAAAGAAATAGAACAATTAAGCAACGTTCCGGAATTGG
>JAYSYX010000030.1:0-5699 GCA_043727235.1 Bacteroidota bacterium | reverse complement strand
TCTTGGTAAAATAATTACTCCTGCAATTAAATAAGGATAATAAGAAATTGCCCTCCACACAACAGAAAAAGTTCCAACAAGAAGAGGGTCAATAAAATCGCACATAAGAGCACTGTAGGCAATTTCTGCAATTCCGATACCGCCTGGAGTGATAGGCAATAACATTACCATCCAAATTGGAAATTGCCTTGCAAAAATAACAGGTATATCAATTGCACTTGGATTAAAAAACGCCATTACTATACAGGCTGATATCAAAAAGAATGATACCCAACTTATTGTGGTAGCAGCAAATGCTTTCAACCAAAAAATATTATCCTTATTTCTTAATTCCGATGATGCAAGCACAACATCATCGCCAGTATGAATAGCATCGTTTTTCCATTTTCGCAATCCGGGTAATGAAAATATTTTAACTATAAATGTTTTTAAAGCATTTGCGTTAATAAATAAACCGTAGGCCAATAATAAGATCACCATTAAGAAGAAAAAATATCCCACGAAATAGATCTGTTGCATATTGTGAAAAATTCCCATTCCAGGAAGTCCAGCTTCTCCCCTGCACATTGCATCCTTTGCGAACATGGATTTAAATCCAACAATTAATAATAAGAAAAGTGGTGCAACAGCGAGAAAAATCTGGTCGAGAAAAATGGTGAGCATACTTGTAGCTGCACTTTTTCCCAGACTCAATTTCTCTTTGCGCATAAAATAAATTGCGACTGCTGCGCCACCAACAGTAGAAGGTGTAATAGCGGAGGAAAATTCCCAGAGAGAAATTAAACTAAATGATTTTTTCCAATTGAATTTGTTGTCGGTAATTAATCGCAGGCGATACATATAGCCAAGATGCCTTATCACTAATAAAATAAATGCGAGTAATATCCAGAAAAAGGAACGAAGGGTCCATTCAAGACCTTTAATTGCTTCATAATTTAAGGAGTTATAGATGAGATAACCTGAAACAACAAAGGCTATGAGGGCAATAAATATTATTCTGCGGTAAGAAAACTGTTTAGTTATTTGTTCCTCTTCCCCGTTAAGTTTATGTATTTCCGATATTTTATCAGGCGGCCTTTTCATGCTCACCGGATAAAGTTATCCAGAAATTATTTAAACCATCACCAACCAATAAAAACACCTTCTGGGCAGCAATAAGATCCAATATGCTCAGGAAACGGAATACAGCCTGATATTTATCCTTACAGGAAGTGAAAACATCCGAAAACGGCACATTTCTCTTGCCTTTGCAATAGGTAACAATTCCTAAACTTTCTTCCTCAATGGAATAATCATATTGAAAAATCACGTGATCTTCTGTCCTCGGCTGATTATTAAACCTATCCATCACCTTTTGAAACACTTTGAGCAACACAAAAAGATTAACTGTGCTCAACTCCATTTCATTGGAATGTTTTTTTGCGAGAATTTCGTGTTCGCCTAAAATATTTCCGCGCTGCATTTTTAATTGTCGGTCTTCTTCCAATTTACCGAAGTCGTTAATCACTTCTTTAAATCGTTTGTAATCCAACAACCTATCTACTAATTCCTTACGTGGATCTATTTCATTTCCAAATTCATCCAGTTCTTTGCGAGGCAACAACATTTTTGCTTTAATGCGCATCAAAGTAGCCGCAACCAAAATAAATTCGCTTGCAATTTCAATATTCAACTGCTTCATCGAATGCAGATAATCCAAAAAATCTTTTGTTATCACCGAGATCGGAATATCATGAATATCCAATTCATCTCTCTCAATAAAAAATAATAAAAGATCAAACGGCCCTTCAAATTGCGGCAGTTTTATTTCGAATGTTTGTTGTTCGTTCATAGATTATTTTGTTCTGAGTTCTGAGTTCTGGGTTCTGAGTTCTAGGTATGCAAAAGTTTACATGGTTTGCAAAAGTTTCAGGGCTAGGTTCCGATTAATGTTTTTTATTTTTTGATTGTTATTTTTTATTACCTAAAGTTAACATGGTTAGAAAAAGTTTCAGGCTTAGAATCCGAATAATGTTCTTTATTCTTTGTTCGATATTCTTTATTTTATTGGGTTTACATGGTTTGCAAAAGTTTCAGGGCCAGGATCCGATTAATGCCTGCCTGGCGACTGCCGGCAGACAGGTTCTTTATTCTTTGTTCTTTATTTTCCAGTCCCCCCTAGACCTCACAGGTTTCCAAAACCTGTGAGGTCTCCGTTGTCGCTATTTCTAATTAGCAATTTCACTCATAAACTTAATATGCAACAACCTCAACTCCTCAAACTCCAGTCCTTCATCTTTAAGATCATTAAATGCTGTTTTAAGATCTGCTGTTTTCATGTCGATAAAATAATCGTGCACGGTTTCCTGAATATCTTCTTCTATCAGATCATCGAGATAATAATTCAGGCCTAATTTTGTTCCGGAGGAAACGATGGTCTCAATTTCATCGATAAAATCCGGGAAATTTAATCCTATTGTTTTTGCAATATCAGGAAGGGGCATTTTTTTATCTATCAGCTGAATGATCTTCACTTTGTGTGCCGATTTATTCACCACCTGTTTCATAACAAATTCAGATGGTTTTTCAATTTCATTTTCCTCTACATAGATACTGATAAGTTCTAAGAATTCTTTTCCGTATTTATCGGCTTTTCCTTTACTTACGCCTGAAATTTTCACCATCTCATCCATTGTTTCAGGATACATGGTCGCCATTTCTTCCAATGAATTTTCAGAAAATAAAACATAAGGAGGTAAACCGGCTTCTTTTGCCAATCGCTCACGTAAAGAAGTTAAAAGATCCATCAACATCGGATCCAATACACTTTTTCCGGCAGCATTATCTAAATCGATATCAGTAGTATCTGTTTCGTAATCGTGATTTAAGGATATCATCACAGATTTAGGATATTTAATAAATTCTCTTCCTTTATCTGTTAGTTTTATTAAACCATATTGTTCAATATCCTTGTAAACAAATTCATTTAATAAACACTGACGCAAAATAGAATTCCAGAAATGATCATCTTTTTCTTTTCCGACACCGAACAAATCAATTTTATCGTGACGATAATTTTGATTTTCCGTTGTGCTTTTTCCAACCAACAAATCAACCAAATAAGGTATATGATGATTTTCATTAACGAAGTCAACTATTTTTAATGCATTCTGCACATATTCTTTACCTTCAATTTTTTCTTTTGGTTTTAAACAATTGTCGCAACTTCCACAATTTTCCTGACCATATTCTTCTCCAAAATAAAACAACAAAAATCTTCTTCTACAAACACTTGTTTCGGCGTATGCAGCAGTTTCGGCAAGTAATTGCGCTCCCATTTCGCGTTCGGCGAGCGGTTTATCGCGCATGAATTTTTCCAGTTTTTCAATATCCTTATAACTGTAAAAAGTAATACATTTTCCTTCCAACCCATCACGACCTGCGCGACCGGTTTCCTGATAATAATTTTCTATGGATTTCGGAATATCAAAGTGAATAACAAATCGAACATCCGGTTTGTCAATTCCCATTCCGAATGCAATTGTTGCAACAATTATCTGGTGATCCTGCATTAAAAATCTGTCCTGCACTTCGGGTCTGGTTTGAGCATCCATTCCCGCATGATATGCTCCTGCTTTTATTCCATTGATAGTAAGCACCTTAGCAATATCCTCCGTAGATTTTCTATTCAGACAATATACAATACCCGATTTTCTAGGATTTTCTTTAATAAAACGCACTATCTGTTTTATTGCATATTCCTTAGTTCTTTTCGGGCGCATTTCATAATATAAATTCGGACGATTGAAGGAGGAAATAAATATATTAGGATCCTGCAGATCAAGATTCTTTTTAATATCACTCTGCACTTTGGGAGTTGCAGTGGCTGTAAGTGCAATAATAGGAATACGATCATTTATTGTTTCTATCATTGTACGGATCTGGCGATATTCCGGGCGGAAATCGTGTCCCCACTCCGAAATACAATGGGCCTCATCCACCCCAACAAAAGACACTTTTATTCCTTTAAAAAATTCGATATTTTCCTCTTTTTTTAATGTTTCCGGGGCTACGTATAACATTTTAGTACGGCCTTCGGTAATATCCGCCTTCACTTTTTTAACCATTTGTCGGTTGAGTGAAGAATTTAAAAAGTGGGCAATATCATTATTACTGCTATAACTCCTCACAAGATCCACCTGATTTTTCATCAAGGCGATCAGGGGTGAAACAATGATAGCAGTGCCTTCCAGCATCAGCGCGGGTAATTGGTAGCAAAGCGACTTTCCTCCACCGGTTGGCATTAACACCAGGGTATCCTTGCCCGCCAACAAACTTTCAATGATCTCTTCCTGATTTCCCTTAAATGAGTCAAAACCAAAATACTCTTTAAGCGCTTCTTTAATTGTCATATTAGATACTTCCATCCTCTCTGTTCAGTTTATTGATTATTTTAAACAAGTTCGTTTTGGGGTATATTTGTCGCTGAAAGTAAACCGTATCCCAAAACATGCACGGTTTAGTTTCCGAATTAGAATCGTCTTCTAAATATAAATAATTTTTATAAAACAGTTCTCTTTAGTAGAATTTTATCATCAGCGGCAATGAGTAAAGTTTATGTGGCTATAATGGCCGGAGGCATTGGGAGCAGGTTTTGGCCTGAGAGCAGAATAAAAAAACCAAAACAGTTTTTAGATATTCTAAACACGGGTGAAACACTAATCCAAACAACCTATAACCGTTTTTTAAAAATAGCTGACAAAGATAATATTTTCATCGTAACAAATGAACAATATGTCGCAATTATTAATGAGCAGCTTCCCGGGGTTGATAAATCTCGCATTTTAGCTGAGCCCATGCGAAAAAATACAGCTCCTTGTATTGCTTACGCTTGTCACAAAATTGCCAGCATAGAACCCGATGCCAATATTGTAATTGCACCGAGTGATCATTTAATGGTGAATGAGGAAAAATTTCTTTATGTAATTCTCGAAGCACTGGAATACACGGAAAAAAAAGATGTTCTCGTTACGCTGGGTATAAAACCGAGTCGCCCCGATACTGGTTATGGTTATATTCAATTTAATGAGAACGCAGTTCACAGGGATATTCATAAAGTAAAGACCTTTACCGAGAAACCCGATATGGAATTGGCACGCACCTTTATAAAGAGCGGCGATTTTTTGTGGAATTCCGGTATTTTTATCTGGAATGCCAAAGCAATAATGGCAGCGTTCGACAAATATCAGCAAGATATACATCAGGCCTTTTGGGCTGCAAGAAAGGCTTTTGGCAAAAAGGATGAGTCGCGTTTAATGGAAAAGGCCTATAGTATTTGTCCCAATATTTCTATTGATTATGCGATCATGGAGCAGGCAGACAATGTTTTCGTAATTCCCGCAGCTTTCGGCTGGAGCGACCTTGGAACATGGGCAAGTTTGTGGGAAAATTATGAAAAAGATTACTATGGAAATGCTGTAAAAGGCAAAAATGTAATGATCTACGACTCCACCAATTGCATGGTGATGGTGCCCGATAAAAAATTAGTAATTCTACAAGGCCTCGAAGACTACATCGTGATTGACACCGGCGATGCCCTTCTCATCTGCAAAAAAGACAAGGAACAGGAAATAAAGGAAATGACGGCGGATATTAAGAGGAAGGAACTTGATGAATATCTTTGATTTGTTCTGAGTTCGGGGTTCTGAGTTCTGGAAAAC
>JAYSYX010000029.1:0-2314 GCA_043727235.1 Bacteroidota bacterium | reverse complement strand
ATATATTATACTACCTGGCTTGATTTCTTCAACAGCATTCTCTTTCACAACTTATTATTTGAGGAAACCAGTTATCAGTTGATTGGATTTTCAAGGCGGGGCGATGACCTTCAGGCTGTATTAAAGCAGGCATTTGTTATCTCAGATGCTTTGGTAAATTTATCTGCCACAAAAGAATTTTTAGAATTCAATGACTTTATAAATATCAAAAGAAACGATTATTATAATAAGGTATTGGGACTTATATTTGAAGATATCCATGACGAAAATGTGATTATGAACAGCGGAATTATGTTTTTTATTGATACTGTTTTTTACATTGATTTAAAGCATAAATAAATTTATGTAAAATTTAATCGGAACACATACCTGTTGTAGAAAGGTTGAACATTGTTATACGCTGCTGGTTGAAACCCAGGCAGCGGCAACGCAGCTACCTACCTCGGCAAAAAAAAACCTTCTCATGTCTTCAAGCTTTAATCCACTCATAAACTGTTCTATACTTCGCTGGCGGTATATTTCATCCAGTATAGCCGCTGCCGTTAGTGGCCCTGTAGAGGGTGACTTATCTTGATGGATAGTAGGCAACATTATCTTTAACGAGGGTAAATTTTTTCATGTAGGATCTCTTTTCCAGTATAATTTCGCTGGCCAATGTGCCTGTTTTTTTATTAAGGCAATAGATCCTGTCAGTTAAATTATTGTCTTTAGCAACAGCGAAGATTTTATCTCCCGCTACGGCAGGTGTGGTATATGTCCATTTTGGAGAACGAAGCCCTGCTGATAAATCTTTTTCCCAAACAATAGCCCCGGAAAATTTATTCATTGCATGAAGCCAGGAATGATCACTCAGTCCCTTGTAACCAATTAAATAAATCATTGAATCACTGATCACCACGTTATTTGCAGGGGAAAAACCAACAGATTGCCTATAGCCAGAACTTCCAAAGTCCCTTTTCCAGATTATACTGCCGGATGTAGCATTTACCGCACTCAATCCATAAACATTTCCTGTATAAATTACATTATTTTCAAACACAGGAATGGATATGTTCCATGCATAAACCTGATCAACCTGCCATTGAAATTTCGATTCTTCCAGGTTATAAGCATACAAAGTAGATGCGTTGCCGTTTCCAAAGTATATAATACCGGTTTGAGAATTTGGTTTGTTACCAGTGATATCTGTTTTAGTACAGGAAAGCAGGATGACAGAAGATAAAAAAATTTTTAAAAATGAATTTAGCATAATAACGGATTAGGTGGTGGATTAACGTTTTTAGCAGTTGTTTATTATTTACTTTGACATTATATATTCGGGATAAGTATTAGCCTTGGTTTTGGCAACTTAGGGCTTGCGTTTTTATAAATAAACTGACAATATATTTAACTAATTTTAAAATCACACTCTCTGACAAATTTGAGAAAGAGTAAAAATTCTATCAGCCATGAGCCGGATCCACCCTTATCCCGCCTTGATGTCCGATCAGGGTTTTCGTCCTGTTAGATTTCAAATTAAATAGATCTGACGTTGAAACCTGAGCCTTTGTTCGTCCAGCTCCACTATTGCAAAACCCGTCCTATGTATAATTCAATAAATTTACCATGTGTTAGCGGCAGACTTATTGTCCAAAAGCTTTGTCAAAACTTTTACCTGCATTTATATCTCTAATCAGCTTATCTAATTTTTCTTTTGTGTACCAATTCTTAACTTCATGTTTCGCTGTCATATAATTAAGCATGATTTGTTCAAGAGTGCCTTCTTCATTAAACTGTTTACCTGATTTAAGTTTTTTTACGTCAGGCAAATTTTTATAATTATTTGACCTGAATTTTAATGTGTCTTCCGAATAGTAACTTCGGTTATCATTCTGCATAGCTAACCCTTCGTCAAACCATCTTGGAATTTTAAACGTCCAATTATAAAATCCAATTCGTTGATAAAATTCAGCATGTGAAATTTCATGAGCTATAATGTCTAAGTCAATGCCTTGGTTGCTTATAACAATGTAAGAGCCGAGTTTTATATGTGTGAGGGCTGGAACTAAATATGGGCTGCCAAACTTCTTAAAATTTTCGGTGCTTTCACAATAAATATATTTCGGATTACATGTTTTTTGTCCCCAAAATTCAGCTACTCGATTTGATGCAAGTTCCATGAGATGTTTTAATGTGTCAATTTTATTTTGGGGAGTACTGCTGTTAAAATATAACCTTCCGTCTTTTTTAAAATAAGAATAGTCAATTAATATGCTACGGGTCTGCTGTGAAAAAAAAATAAAATGAGCAAATGCTGAAATCGGAATAACTATAA
>JAYSYX010000028.1:0-5720 GCA_043727235.1 Bacteroidota bacterium | reverse complement strand
TATTCCAATCAGAAATTAATCTACAAATTTAAATCAAATCAACTCCTATTTCCTATGTCCTATTTCCTATGTCCTATTTCCTACGTCCTATTTCCTATGTCCTATGTCCTGCTTCCCATCAAAGGTTCTCCAATACAAAATTTGTCATCAATGTAAACAAATGCAATCTCGCTCCGCCGCCGGAAATTCCGTGATTGCGATCGGGGTAGGTCATCAGGTCGAATTGTTTGTTGTTTTTTATCAGTGAATTTATTAATTCTATAGAGTTTTGAAAATGCACATTATCATCTCCGGTTCCATGAACCAATAAATATTTTCCTTTTAATTGATTTGCATAAAACATTGGAGCATTTACGTCGTATCCCGTTGGATTTGATTCTAAGGTGCCCATATATCTTTCGGAATAAATATTATCGTAATATTTCCAATTGGTTACAGGTGCAACTGCTATTGCCATTTTAAAAACATCTGCACCACGTGTGATACATAAACTTGACATATATCCTCCGTAACTCCATCCCCAAATTCCGATACGGGATCCATCCACATATTTTTGTTTTGCAAGCCATTTTGCGGCTTCTATCTGATCCTGGGTTTCGTATTTTCCAAGCTGACCATAAGTAGATGTTCTGAATGTAGTTCCTCTGGCACCCGTTCCGCGATTATCCACGCAAACAATAATATATCCCTTTTGTGCCAGCATCTGATGCCACATCATATTAAATCCATCATATCCCTCAATTACTTCCTGTGAACCAGGACCTCCGTAAAGTGTCATAAATACAGGATACTTTTTGTTGGCATCAAAGTCATGAGGTTTTATCATATATCCATTTAATTCAACACCATCGGTTGTGTTGAATTTAAAATATTCCGGTTTTTTAACTTTAAGCGATGCCAAATATTCGGTGAGTGCCTTATTATCTTCTAATATTCTGATCTGTTTACCCGTATTATCACACAATGAAATATGATCAGGAACCATCATACTGCTATTGGTTTTAATGAAGTATTTAAATCCTGAACTAAAATCAATATAATGCATTCCCTTTTTATCGGTTAATTTTTTTGATGATTTTCCATCTAAGGAAACAGAATACAAATGCCGTTCGAAAATTGATTCTTCAGTCCCCATGTAATAAATTGTATTATTTTTTTCATCAAATCCCTTAAAGCTCGTAACATCCCAATTGCCCTTAGTAATTTGATTTATCAATTTACCACTTAGATCATAACGGTAAAGATGGAACCATCCATCCTTTTCACTTCGCCAAATAAACGATTTATTATCCGGCAAAAAAGTAAGATCATCATTTATTTCAAGATAGTATTGTGCCGTTTCCCTGAACATACTGGTAGTATTTCCATTTGAAGGGTTTGCAAGAAATAATTCAAGATCATTTTGCAAGCGGTTCATCGTAAAAACACAAAGTGCAGATCCATCGTTGGTCCATTTTATTCTCGGAATATATTCATAACTTTTAGTTATATTCACTTTCTGTGTTTTTTTGGAAGTGATATCATAAATATAAATTTCAACAAGACTATTCTCCTCTCCCACTTTCGGGTATTTGAATTCATAATTTTCGGGATATAATTTTCCTTTATAGGTCATCATATCAAATTGCGGAACCTGTTCTTCATTAAATTTAAAATAGGCTATCTTATTACCATCCGGACTCCACTCAAAGGCCCGCACTAAAACAAACTCTTCCTCATAAACCCAATCGCTTCCACCGTTGATAATATAATTCCATTTACCGTCGGTTGTAATCTGAAATTCAGAATTCGAATTCAGGTCTTTATAATATAAATTGTTATCTATCACATAGGCAATTTTGTTTCCTACCGGTGCAAAATCAGCATACATCTGCAATCCTCTATCTGAAAGTTTTGTTGTTTTTCTCGTTTTAATATCATAAACAAAGTTTTCGTCATAGGTTGCGTGACGGTATCTTTTTTTCATGCTTGTGGTGAGCAACAAAGCTGTTTCGTCGTCATTGAAGGAATAATTTGCAAAATTTGTAATAGCACCTCCTGTTTGATTAACATTAAATACATCTCCATTCCTGTTTCCGGTAGCATATTCATATTTAACTATGGCCGAATCATTTTCATTTAATGTATAATGCGATCCGTCATTCATACTGCGCAGGTCATCAATGCCGGCAGCGTAAAAGGAATAGTTGGTCCAGATATCATCTACGCTTATCATTCCATTCTGACATATGGCGACTACAGATACAAATAAAATGCACGTTGAAAGTATGATCCTCTTCATTTTAAAAATTTTGCGAAAGATAGTGAAAAATGGGGAGGATGTAGTGGCAGTGGCGGTGGCAGTGGGAAGTTTAGTAATGTTGGAGTTTGTTGCTTCGAATTGGAACAGTTAATAGTGGCAGTAGCAGTTAGCAGATGGTAACATTGGAGATTTTTTCTCTGAATTTAAACTTTCAATTTACGAAAATTAAATTTCCCTTTGGGGCTGGGGGCCTTTGGGCAGTCCTCCTTCGCTAAAGCTACGGAGGATAAATTTGTAACATTGGAGATTAATTGCTTCGAAAATATCAGGTTGAAAATAATTAACTTTTATTAACATATTTTACAGTTTGCTGACATTGGATAAATTGAGAGCGGGTAATTTGCATTCATAAATAAACCTTAAACAATTGAATTATGAAAACCCGCTTCGAATTAACAGTAATTCAACCAAAGATCAGCGAATGTCATGAAAATTGGAACAATATGCTTCCACATGAAAAGGGGGCATTTTGTAATAGTTGCAACAAAGTTGTACATGATCTTCAAAGTTTAACCGGCGAACAGCTCGCTGCCTTTTTAATTAAAAATGAAGGTAAGTCCGTTTGCGGAAGAGTTAATGCTGATCTCATTAATAAACCCGTAAGTTTAATTTATAAACAACCTGAGAAATACAGTTTTAATTTTTTGTTTACCATAACTTTATTTATCGTTTTTGGCACTACTTTGTTTTCCTGTGATGAGAAGGAACATGCACTTATAAAAACCAATATTGAAAATACTTTTTTTGAAGATGTGGAGATTACACGAAAAACCGATAAGGAAGAAGTTTTATCATCCTTACAATATAATCAATCCGATATTATTAATTTAAATGAACCGGTTGTTATAATGGGTGAAAGAGATTCAACTCCTATTGCTTTGGATGAAGTGGTTATTTCCTCTGAAATATTGGGGGAACTTAGTTGCTACCGATCAGGAGGAATGTCATATACAATTAGAAATATCTACTATGAAATTGACACCACTCCTATCATCCCTTTAATTCAGGAAGAACTTGTTAAATTACCTTTACTTGTTTATCCAAATCCTGCGCGAGATCATATCAACATAAAATATACCATTGCAGAAGAGGGGCTTTCCATGTTGACGATCTTTAATATCAATGGACAAAAAATTGCAGATATATTTAGTGCGAGTGAATCCACTCCCGGAGAATATACCGAACAATTTGATGTGCATGAGCTCTCTTCCGGCATGTATTTTCTCATCTTATTGAACAATGAACACAAAGAAGTTTTTAGAGTAAATGTGACACATTAACCTTAATAATGTGTATTTAAAGGGGAAATTAATCCCCAATTTAATAGAAATTAAATTACACATGTATCTTAGTAATTAAGTTCTAGCTATAATTAGAAAAAATCTTATCCGATTTATTACACCAGATAATGATTGCTGTTGGTATTCAAGGGAATATGAACTGAAACCCAATAAATCTACGTAAGTACTGGTACAATTTTGCATAAATAATCCTAAGCAATGTACCCTGTAAATTATGATATTGTTGTAATTGGTTCCGGTCCGGGCGGATCAACCACTGCTCGTTATGCGGCAAAGAATGGATTGCGTGTGTTACTTATTGATAAAAGACAGGAATTGGGCGCACCAATTCAATGCTCAGGAGCAATTAGTGCAAATGCTTTGGAAAATGTGGAAATTATTGCAAATGATGAATTTATTCAGGAGAGGATCTATGGTTTTGGCATTTATAATGAAACAGGAATTAAAACCACAATTGACTACCGCGTATTAAAACCGGAGGAATATGGCGCAACTCAAAAACCACTTGGATTTATTGTTGACAGAAGGCGTTTTGATCGTTATTTAATGACATTGGCAGAACGCGAAAATGCAGATGTATCTTTAAAAACGGAGGGGTTGAATTATACCCCTGAAAAAGATGGAACATGTACTTTAACTGCAAGGCGATTTAATGAAGAAATAAAAATAAATACTAAAGTAATAGTTGGTGCAGATGGTCTGCAATCGCAGGTGGGGAAATGGGCAGGATTAAATACACATATTAAATTAACGGAACTTGCAAGTTGTCTGCAATTTGTTGTGGATGGAGTTGAGACCGACGGATTATTGGAAATTATTACCGGCGATAAATGGGCACCGGGCGGATATGCATGGATATTCCCGAAAGGAAATGGATATGCTGAGATAGGACTGGGTGTAACCAGAACATTAGCCAAACAAAATGCACAATGGTATCTGGATCAATTCATGAATGCTTCGTTTTTTTCAAACCGTTTTGCAAATGCGCGAATTTTAGAAATTCAGGGCGGAGGAGTTCCATTAACTGCACCTTTAAATATTCAATATGCGGATAATTTAATATTAGTTGGAGATGCTGCCCGACATGTTAATCCTATAACTGGAGGAGGAATTCATACTGCCTTGGCTTCCGGTAAAATAGCCGGGGAATTTCTCGCGGAATTAATTAAATCAAATAAAAAAGCTTCAAAAGAAAATTTAAAAGAATATCAGGATAGATGGTTAGCAGCTATGGGGAATAAAATGTGGCAATTATATCAGGTAAAACATAATATTTTTAATACGAAGGATGTATTGTTAAGAGATGAAATGTTGTATAATACTATGTCGAATTATTTCAGTCCTGAATCGGAATACAAAAAAATATAAGATGAGTCATGAATCTGTGATATTTCAAATAGGATGGAACGCCTGCATAAATTGCGGTGCCTGTATTGCCGTTTGCCCGCATGAACCGGGATTTGTAACTTCCTTTAACACCATTGCCATAAATACACCATGCGATATTGCTTGTATGGCTTGTGAGATAATTTGTCCTGTAAGTACAATAATTCATTTACCGCTATCGCAGATCAATAATGAACCATCCTTTATTCAATTAAATCCAAGACGATAATACTTATATGAGAATTAAAAAACAAAATCAAGAAACCTATTTGGGTTTTAGATTTTTTTCTATCCTAAATGATAAATATCTCAGGTCTATATTACGGACAAAGTATATAGATGATCAAAGTATTGGAAAAATTAAGAAATAATGATCCCATTAAACGAAAGGATTCGCATTTTTTATAATAACTCCACGCCTCTATGGCTAGATACCTGGGGCGAGCATATGCACCATGGATTTTATGGAATGGATGGCAATTTAAAAAAGGAAAACAAACAAGCCCAGATCGACCTGATAAATGAAGTAATAAATTGGGCAGATATTAAAAATGCAAATAATATTTTAGATGCCGGTTGCGGAGTGGGAGGAAGTGCCCGATATCTTGCTAAAAAATTCGACGCTCGGGTATTAGGATTAACATTAAGTAACGTGCAGGCAGAAGCAGCCGAAAAATATAATAAATTGGCCGGCCTCGAAAATGATATTCGTATTTTGGTGAAGGATATGC
>JAYSYX010000027.1:0-16275 GCA_043727235.1 Bacteroidota bacterium | reverse complement strand
ATTTCTATATATTTGATAAGCCCGGAATTTGAATAATAAATTGTATTAATTTCTACTGATTTAAATTCATTCACAGGTTTCAGATTAGGAGTTCTATAATAATTTCTCCCGGTAGTAGTCGTCATAATAATTTCAACTTCCGGCTTAAGTATCACATCGCTAATAGTCTTTAATTCAGAGTCAATAAGCCATTCCCCGTTTAATAAAGTCGACCATACTTCGAAAACGGTGTCACCGGAAAAAATCGTTTCATATTTAAATGATTTTATCTCATCATCATAATAGGAATAATTAATAGCTATTGTATTCCCTGTTGATTTTTCTTCTGCAAAACTTCTCCGGTTAATTAAAACTGTGTCATTATGCTGAATTAAATATCTGTAACTAGTTTTAGTGCCGTTAGAGTCCATTAAAACCAAATTAAAATAATTACTTGCTTTATTTGAATCAATCTTCGAGTAAATATAAGATACATCGTTTTGTGTTATTAAATACCTCGACATATCATTAGCCCAATGTGTTTGAAATATAGAATCATTTTCAAATACAAAACGAAACGTTTCTTTCCAGAGCTTTTGATTATTCCACGATGTTTTAGAAGTTAAGGAGAATTCCATAATATTGTGATTGCGATAATTGCGAAGTATTCGCTCAATTTCCTTATCATTTACACCATCGGTTTGTGTTTGTCCAAAAGAAATAATTCCTGACAAAAAAAATAAAATTGTATACAGTGATTTCATGTTATTAATTAAACGATTTTAATCGCCGTAACAATATACATGCTATGATAGATTTTTATTGAGCAGTCTAGCTAAACACCTACATCAACGTTAGACCTCACAGGTTTTCAAAACCTGTGAGGTCCTCTAATCCGAAACCTTGTTGTCAAAAAGCTTTCATTTAGTAATTTGCAAATCTGGTAACATGATAAATGGCTAAAGCTGGCTGTTTCATTTGCTAATTTGCTAATTGGCTAATCGCCCGTCAGGGCTGGCTGTTCATTGGTACATTAGGACTGTTCATTGGTACATTGGTACATTTTCCGCTAAATTTGCACCCGCTATGCGTATTGAAATTTTAAAAAGCAAGATTCACCGTGTCAGGGTTACGGAGTCGAATCTCAACTATATTGGCAGTATAACCATTGATGAAGACCTTTTGGATGCAGCGAATATGATCGAAAATGAAAAAGTGCAAGTGCTCAACCTCGGCAACGGGGAGCGACTGGAAACTTACATTATTAAAGGTGAACGCGGTTCAGGTGTAATTTGTCTTAACGGACCTGCTGCCCGAAGAGTGGAACTTAATGATATTGTGATCATTTGTTCTTATGCTTCCATGGATTTTGAAGAAGCAAAAAAATTTACCCCAACCGTGATCTTTCCTGACAGCCAAACCAATTCACTTAAATAAAAGGTGGGAAGGAAACTCTTTTTTAATATTCTGAAATTCGTGATATTCCTGTCCATAGGAATTGCGCTCATTTGGTATATCACCAAAGATCTTACGCCTGACCAAAAAGAGGAATTGCGTTTGTCGTTTCGTTCGGCAAATTATTGGTGGGTGGCTTTATCCATTCTCATTGGAGTTTTCAGTCATTATATAAGAGCGTTGCGTTGGAAAATGATGTTGAAACCACTGGGGTATGACCCCCGTTTAAAAACAACTTTTTATTCGGTGATGATCGCTTATCTTATCAATATGGCAGTACCTCGTTTAGGAGAGGTATCCCGATGCGGAATTATGCAGCGATATGAAAAAATACCTTTCGATAAAGCATTGGGAACTTTAGTAGTGGAACGCACAATCGATCTCTTGTTTTTATTTATAGCTACGTTTTTATTATTTGTCACCCAATTTACACTTATTTACGATTTTTTTAATGAGAAGGTGATGATACCACTTTCTGAAAAAATATCTTTTAGTTCAACTACAATAATTATAATAATTGCAATTGTTGTTGTATTTATTTTATTGATCTGGTTCCTGATCAAAAAATTTAAACATACGGAAGCTTACCTGCGACTTAAAATTATGATGATGAATGTGCGTGATGGAATTTATTCTATTCGCCATTTGAAAAACTTCAAACTTTTTATTTTTTATTCGGTGTTGATCTGGGTTTGTTATTTTTTAATGGTACTTGTTTGTTTTTATGCCATTGAACAAACCATGCATTTCGGATTGGGGCAGGCGCTGGCAGTTTTGGTATTTGGAACTGTGGGCATTATAAGCACACCGGGAGGTATAGGTGCTTATCAACTTATCGTAACTGAAACATTAGTGGCACTTTACGGGCTCGACCGAACCTATGCCATCTCTTTCAGCTGGTTAGCCTGGAGCGCACAAACAATAATGATTATTTTTGTGGGAGTTATATCCTTATTACTTTTATCACGGGTCACCCGAAAAGAACTTATGCATGAAGAAGAATGAAGTTATAGTGGAAAAAATTTGTGATGAGAGATCACTTATGCAAAAGTTATCTGTATGGCGCTTTAACAATAAAAAAATTATTTTCACCAATGGATGTTTCGATGTTTTACATAAGGGACATGCATGGTTACTAAATAAAGCAAATGGATTAGAAGATAATGCAGTACTCATTATAGGATTAAATTCTGATGCATCCGTAAAAAGATTAAAAGGCGACAGCAGACCAATTAATAATGTGGAAGATCGCGCATTATTATTAGCGAGTTTATATGCTGTTGATGCAGTTATTATTTTTGAAGAAGATACTCCTGATCTGCTCATTAAAATGATCAAACCGGATGTATTGGTGAAGGGAGGAGATTATAATGCGGACGAAATAGTTGGAGCCGACACCATGAAATTAAATGGGGGAAAAGTAATTATCATTCCTTATCTGGAAAATTATTCCACAAGTAAAACAATAAACCAACTCGCGGATCAATAAATTTTCCGCGAAGGAATATATTAAAACTATAAATTACACAATATGAATTTCGAACTTACCGAAGAGCAACTCATGATAAAACAAGCGGCAAGAGATTTTGCTCAAAATGTTTTAAAACCAGGAGTTATAGATCGCGATCGCGAAATGCGTTATCCGTATGAGGAAGTAAAACAAATGGGAGAACTCGGTTTTTTAGGAATGATGGTCTCTCCAGATTATGGCGGAGGCGGAATGGATACCATGAGTTATGTGCTTGCGATGGAAGAAATTTCGAAAGTAGATAGTTCTTGCAGTGTTATTATGAGTGTAAATAATTCACTGGTGTGTTGGGGATTGGAAAATTATGGATCTGAAGAACAAAAAAGAAAATATTTACCGGATCTAGCTGCAGGAAAAAAAATTGGGGCTTTTTGTCTGAGTGAACCTGAAGCAGGAAGTGATGCAACATCTCAACGCACCACTGCGGAAGATATGGGTGATCATTATTTATTAAATGGAACAAAAAACTGGATCACCAACGGAGGTTCTGCAACTATATATCTGGTGATGGCACAAACTCATGTTGAAAAAGGTCATAAAGGAATAAATTGTCTCATTGTTGAAAAAGGCATGGATGGATTTATTGTAGGAGCAAAAGAAGACAAACTCGGAATTCGGGCAAGTGATACACATACCTTATTATTTAATGATGTAAAAGTTCCAAAAGAAAACAGAATTGGCGAAGATGGTTTCGGATTTTCTTTTGCGATGAAAACATTAAGTGGTGGAAGAATTGGAATTGCTTCACAGGCATTGGGAATTGCTGCAGGTGCTTATGAATTATCGTTACAATATGCAAAAGAAAGAAAAGCATTCGGAAAAGAAATAGCACAACATCAGGCAATACAATTTAAATTAGCCGACATGGCAACAGAAATTGAAGCTGCCCGATTATTAATTTATAAGGCTGCGCAATTAAAAGACGCACACGAAAATTACGACCTCGCATCAAGTATGGCTAAAGTTTTTGCAAGCGAAGTTGCCATGCGCACCACGGTAGAAGCAGTGCAAATTCACGGAGGATATGGTTACGTAAAAGAATATCACGTAGAACGTTTAATGCGCGATGCGAAGATCACCCAGATATATGAGGGAACGAGCGAGGTGCAGAGGATTGTGATTGGGAGAAGCATTCTTAGGTGAGTGGGGAGTGGGGAGTAGTGAGTGTCGTCCGCATGGAGGTTTTACTTCGAATGAAAACTTTTCCTGAGTGAGTAATGAGTTTGAGCCTGATTGGAATTTTACTTTATTTTTCTATAGAGGATTTGATTTTACGAGTCGACAATTCAAAACGTACTGTTTTACATTTGATAAACTGTTTTAAGATGATATAAAAAAAGCGGCATTTATTTGATAAAAATGCCGCTTTTATATTGTTAAAATATTTTTACTTCATCTTCACCAAAGTTTCCATTTCTGCTTTGTTGCCCTCCGTATTAATAAAGATCGTGTAAACACCAACAGGAAGTTTAGATACATCAACCATTTGGCCTTCATCCACTATTTGAGAGGAGACAATATTGCCTTCCATGGAATAAATCTTAATATCTAAACCCGATGCATCTTCATTTGTATATTCATTTTGTTGGATAACAAAACCGGTAGATGCAGGATTTGGAAATATTCTGTAAACATCTTCCACCTGACCCAAACGAGAAGTGGGGTTAAAGGAAAATACAAAATACCCTGCGGAATATGCAGGTACAGTTACACACATGGAATTGCTGCCCATATTTTCGGGACAAACCCCCATATCAACATAGGGTGTCCGTTCATTACTGATTTCAAACCAGTTTTCAGTAAGATATGGGAAGGCACAACCTGTATATGCATCATTTATGTTAAACAGCTCGCTTTTCCCTGAGTTCGAATATAATTGTTTAGCATCAATACAATGTATTTCACCATGTTTTCCTGCAAAAGAAGTTCCGGTTAATGTGCCCGGGTTTATAATATAAGTTTGTGTTACACCTTTAATATTTGTAAAATAACAATATACATCAACTGTTGCCGGTATACCATAACTGGTTTTAATAAATACCGTCGGTGGTTGATTGATATTGGAACTGTAAATAGTTTTTGTGGTCTTTAAATATTTAAGATTATTTAAATGGATCTGATTATTTAGTTTATAATTGAAATAGGTTGTTCTTGCTAAAAAGGGAGTAAACAGGTTCCAGGAACAATTGTCGATCAAGCCTAATGCAGCAAGATCCATATTACTGGTATTTAAAACAAGGTCAGTGGATGAACCACCCATAAAATTATTAATAGAGGTAATCTCTATAAATTCATCTTGAAATTCGGTTTGAAAACTCAATTTTATGTTGTTCATTAGTTCTTCCTGAAGCACATAGGCATGCGCAAAGGAATTATCATAAACATCACGTCTGATATGTTTAGTAAAAACCAGGTCTTCCAAATCGTCTAAAGTGCCTCCGGGTGTATTATTTTTATTGTTGAGTTCTGTTATCCAACATTCTTTCGGGTGAGTAGCTGTGCCATCTAATTGTAATTCTATGGCAAGGTCTTCCATGGATATTTTCTGCCGCTGTTTTACAAAGCGTACAAAACTCCCCTCTATTGCAGGATCAATTATTCCTTCTTCAAAAGCACATGCTAATCTACTGTCGGCAGATGCATACGTGTATTGTGTAGTATTAAAATTATCGTGTAATTCTGTCACTGTATTATTATCCAGACAATTTGATTCTGGCGCCGTAAACTTTCCGATCGGAATTTCACCCCAGTTGGTATTAAGATCTGGGTAAATACTGTTTTGTGCTGCAAAATACAGATGGGGAACTACAGCATCAAAAATATATTTGCTGTATTCATTTTCACCAAATCCTGTTGCACCATATTGCGCTACCACTCCCTCGTTCCATGTCAGATCACAGTCTACTATGATCTCCTCTAATTCATCTGTATTTATAACAAATGCACCTGTTGTTTGTGGAGTTTCTACAGGAATACCAATTTTGATATCATCATATAATGCATCAGATCGTAATACACCAATATAATCATGGCGATTAAATTCATCCGCATCATCCATTCCCATCATCAGATCAGGATCTAAAACATCTTCTAATACAAAATCATTTTCTGTTACATCCAATTCAAAATAATCATCATAATTATCTATACCGTTTACATAAGCCCAATAATGATCGAATGCAGAATTATCGTACTTGCATGTAAAACCCATGGAACGACCGAAAAATTTAAAATAACATTCGTTGCCCAATTCAATTCCGGTAACATTAACTTCGTAATTATGGTTTAGTGTTTCATCACGCATATAATCTATCATTTCTTTTACCATGAGTGCAGGTTCGCTTAATACATTAATTGCACAAATTACATCAATAGTATATTCTTGTTCGGTTTCAATTTTCTCGATCAATTCAATAAAATTATTGATATAAAGAGGTTCTTCCCATATTTGTTCAATGCCATCAACAGTAAAATCTTCAGGTTCAAACGCAGGTTGTTCGTCCCACTTTTTATAAAAGGATTCGAAATCGGCTTCGTCGTCTTCATGCATCCAAATCGGGTCGGCAACATCTCCGTCAATCATGTCAACGATTATTTGTTCTAATGTTGGAACTACCAAATCGTTATCCGTTTTATTATAGTATCGGATTATTTCTTCAATACAATAACCATAACCGCCATTTTTTAAACCGGCTTTTGGATTAGCCAGATCATCTGAATTCATAGAACCAAAAGGATGTTGAAATTTACTTGAAGCTCCACTTGGGTGTCTTAATACCTTGGGAGCCAATTCCGATAAAAGCTGATATGGATTTAAAGTTCCTAATGCAATATATTCATCCTGTTCAGCTACTGTGTTTGTATATTTCGCAAAAAAACCTTCCAAATTAACACCATATACTCCTTGGTTAACAGTTCGATAATTGTCTTTTAGTGTAATAATTATATCATCTGAAGTGATCATTCTTTCCTCCAGATCATTTTCATCAGAGTTACCTTCTGAAAGTATATATATCGTATCGAGCCCATCAATAATTACCTCCAATGTATCACCTAATACATCACCAGTATACGTTGAATCAGGAAATGGGGAATCGGATAAAAAAGAATAAAAAGATTTATCAATCGTATTATCTGTTTTTTTAAGATCAGGGTTATTAATTACAGAACTAAAGGAACAAAGCAGGATGAAGAAACTGATTATGGTTAAATTAAAAAGTTTAAGGTCAAAACAATTTTTAGCAGAACGCTTTTGTGGTCGCATAAGTATAATTTTAGAAGTAAACAGATTAGTATGGAATACTAAGTTAAGGATATCTACAACTAAAGGTAGCTAATATCATTCTAAGATTTGCCAAATACCTGAAAATTAAAATTAATTTAATAAATTTAGTAGTAAATACTTGATTATTAAAATGTTAGAATAAGTTGCGAAAGCCAAGCCAGCCTAATTTATCAAATGAATAAAAAAAGAGTATCTTTGATGACATCAGAATTTAAAGTTAGGTCAATGTACAAGAATCTATTTTTTTCTCTCATAATTGCTTTTGCATACAATAGTAGTTTTTGCCAAATAATAACAATTGATTGGGAGGAAAATTATGGCGGAGGTGGCGCTGATGTTGCAGCTTCTGCAATTTCTACAAGCGATTCTTGCTTCATTTTTGTTGGAAATTCGACTTCTAGTGATTATGATGTTGAATTAAATCAAGGAGGTTCTGATGTTTGGGTGTGTAAGGTAGATTCGATAGGTTCAATTCTTTGGCAAAATACCTATGGTGGATCAAGCACGGA
The DNA here is from genome assembly GCA_043727235.1 of Bacteroidota bacterium. GTDB lineage: Bacteria > Bacteroidota > Bacteroidia > Chitinophagales > BACL12 > UBA7236. The sequence goes on along the minus strand of JAYSYX010000027.1, from coordinate 8,519 downwards.
GCTAGGTAATTGCATCATTCAATGCCATGATGGCGGCTTCATCATCGCAGGTTATACCTATTCCACAGATGGAGATATTGACGATAACGAAGGGTACTCAGATTGTTGGATAATTAAAATTGATAGTATTGGGAGTTTAGAATGGCAAACAACAATTGGAGGTTCAGAATCCGATTTTGCTAATTCTATCAAACAAACAGCCGATTCAGGATATATTTTTACAGGATCATCTCAATCTGAGGACGGAGATATATTAGAACATTTTGGCCCTTCTGATGAACCGGATTTAATTATTGTTAAATTAGATAAATTTGGAATTTTAGAATGGTGTAAGGTTTTAGGAAGTGCCGAAGGTGATTTTGGGACTTCAATAATTTTATTAAATGATGGTAATTTTCTTGTTTGTGGTACAACCAATTTATATGGTCACTTTGATTATTGGGTATTAAAACTTGATACGGACGGTAATTTAATTTGGGATAAAGGTTATGGAGGCACTGAATATGATGTTGCATATGATGTCTTAGAAACTACTAATAATAATATTTTAATTACCGGGGAGTCTTGGTCAGATGATGGAGATGTGGAATTTCATCATGGTGATGATAATCAGGATATGTGGACCTTACTTTTGGATGCTTCCGGAGAAATTATTTGGCAAAGAAGCCTTGGTGGATCCAGTGCAGATGAAGGTTATGATCTGGTAGAAAACACCGATGGTACATTTACAATTGCAGGTATTACCACAACACTCAATGACGGGGATGTAACCGGCCACCATGGCGGTATGTTTTATGCAGATGTTTGGATAGTAAAATTAGATAGTAGTGGTATAATAAAATGGCAAAAGTGTTTGGGTGGTGATGATGGTGATAGAGCAAATGCAATCTTAAGAATAAATGATGAAAAATTTATTGCCTTCGGGCTTTCCAATTCCAGTGACGGCGATGTATCTGATCATTATATCGGTGATTTTCCCGCTCCGGATGTTTGGGTAGTTCAAATATCAGAAACATGCGATCAAATAGTATATTATACGGATTCAGATGACGATCTCTTTGGAGATGCAGAAAATTATATTTACAGTTGTTATGATACTTTAGGTTATGTATTGATTTCCGGTGATTGTGATGATACCAATCCGAATATTTATCCGGGTGCACCGGAAATAATAAATGGTTTGGATGATGATTGTAATGAGTTGGTGGATGATAATGTAAGTGTGGAGGATCTAATGGGAAGATTTAGTATTTATCCGAATCCGGTAAAGGAAGTTTTAATGATTCAAAATAATTTAGGGTCGCAATTTACTTTTAACATTTATTCTTCAACCGGACAGTTATTGATTAATTCAGAACAAATTAATACTAATATCACAGTTGATGTTGCTGAATTTTTCTCCGGATTATACGTAGTTGTTGTGCAAAATGAGCAAGGAATTTTTAGCATGGAATTTATTGTGGAGTAAAAATACCCGCAATAAACTATCAAAAAATTATGCTGCCATAATAAACCAAAAATTTAAAATCAACATTTTAACATCCCGTTAGCGCTCATTATCAATTGTCAATTATCAATTACTTTTCCACCCGAAGTAAAATCATCTTCCCGACTACATTTTCAATTGTCAATTATCAATTACCTTTCCACCCGAAGCAAAATCATCCTCCCGACTACATTTTCAATTGTCAATTTTCAATTGTCAATTTCTCCCTCCATTCGAAGCTAAATCACCCTCCCGACGAACATTGTCAATTATCAATTGTCAATTATCAATTACCTTTCCACCCGAGGCAAAAGCACCCTCCCGTCGAACATTGTCAATTATCAATTGTCAATTATCAATTACTTTTCCACTCGAAGCAAAATCATCCTCCCGTCGAACATTGTCAATTATCAATTGTCAATTATCAATTACTTTTCCTGATCCTGCAACATTTTTCTTAACATCCTTTGGATTTCCGGAATAGATAATATCACCTGAACCTGCGATACTTGCTTCGAGGAGGTTATTTGCATACACTTTTGCGCTTCCGCTGCCGGCAATATCGCCGGTAACATCTTCTGCAATTAAATCGGTTAACACAAAATTACCTGAACCGGCAATACTGAAATTTACTTTTTTGGTTGTGCCTTTTAAGGTAATATTTCCACTTCCTGCTATGTCAGCTTTTAATTCTGAAGATTGAATTGCAGCATCAATATTTCCGGAACCTGCTATGGAAGTTGTTATTGTTTCATTGGTTGTAATTGTATTTGTTGAGGTAAAACTTCCGCTGCCTGCTATATTAATTGTTTTTAAGGCCGCGGTGCTTACAAAAATTTTAGAATCGCCGGCCTTAGTGTTTTTGTTGTGGTTATCTTTTATTTTGATAGTAAGTATATCACCTTTTTGAACCACATCAATTATTTCAAGTGTTGCGGCATCTGCTTCAATTTTTAAAGTTGCTGCATCTCCCTGAGTGAAAATAATATCAAATGGCACTTCTACATTTAATTCAGTAAAGGAAGAAATTTCTACATTTTTTTCTTCATTTTTTTTTGCATTTCCGGTAAAGGATTGGAGAATTAATCCTGTTGCAACAAAAAATACGATAATGGTTGCAAATAAAGTTACTTTTTTCATGATCTTATTTTTATATCCTCAAACCTGAAGTCGTTTGTGTTCCAACGATATTTTAGACATCAAAAAACTGCAAGGCCTAAAGACCGGTTAATGAATGGAAAACCAAGTTAACTGTTTAAATTGAAAAATTATGCGTAGAATCCCGATTTTAACATCTTTTTTAAAGCAGAAACCTGGTTCAGGCAATTAGATCCGTAATAAGATCGGGCATCAAACCCAGAGCCAGAAGGATGATGACACCTAGTATCAAAACCAGTTTATAACTGAAATGTATAGGCACAACAGGCATCTCAGTATTGGTATTAAAGGCATTTGCCATTACCCGGAAATAATAAAATACTCCCACCAATGAGGTGAGAACGGCTACCACAACCAACCAGATCTGATCGGCCTGAATGGCATTTGCGAAGACGGCATATTTTCCGAAGAAACCGGCCAAAGGCGGAATTCCGGCGAGAGATAACATGGCAAAAGCGAGTGTAACGGCAAGCATTTTATTTTTAACAAAAAGTCCCTTCAAACCATCGATGGTATCTATACCTGTATGATCTTTAATGATGGAATAAATGGTAAATGCCAAAATACTCGCAACTCCATAAGATGCTAAATAATATAAAACATATTCGAAAGTATTTACCTGTAATGTTGCAACTGCCACCAATACATAACCTGCATTTGCTATACCTGAATAGGCCAATAATCTTTTAAAATTGGTTTGATACAAGGCGGTAACATTTCCTACTATCAAAGTGAGAATTGCAACTACAGTTATTATTTCCTGCCAATTATCGGTTTGTACTAAACCCGACATCACAATAAATCGAATGAGTCCCCCGAAGGCCGCAGTTTTAACAACAGTCGCCATAAAAGCTGTGATCACACTTGGAGAACCCTGATACACATCGGGCGCCCAGAAATGAAATGGCACTGCGGAAATTTTGAAAATAAATGCGCCGAGAATTAAAAAACTTCCTGTAATAAATAAGGAGGGAAGTTCACCATTTGATGATGATATAAAATTAAATATTCCCTGCATTTCAAAAGTATGGGCAGTTCCGTAAATAAATGTTATTCCCAACAACAAAAAACAGGAGGCAAAGGAACCCATTAAAAAATATTTTAATCCCGCCTCATTGCTGAATAAGTTCTTTCTGTTACTTGCAGCTAGAACATATAATGGAATGGATAAGATCTCGATACTGATAAATAACATTACCAGACTCTGAAAAGAAACGAGCAATATCCCGCCTATCATTGAAAAAAGAAACAAAGAATAAATATCCCCGAGATGTTCCATGTTTTCGCGGAAATAATATTTGCTGATGATGAAAACACCCATGGTTAATAGGATCATGATTATGCTGAATCCATAAGAAAATGGATCGAACTGCAACATATTGCCGATAATATCCTCATAACCTCCATTCAATTTTAAAAAGATAATACACAAGGCTGCAATACAGGCAAGTAAAACCAACGGCAGTGCAATGCGTTTAAATTTAAACACCCCCACAAACATGGACGCAATACCTGCTGCTGCTAAAATTATTATTGAGGTCATTTATTTAATTATGGTTCCGTTGATCTTTGTTTGGTATTGTAAAATAATATCACTCACACTTTGCTCCGTAAGATTTGTTATCAATTGCGGATAAACCCCGAAAACAAAAATTAAAATCACAATTGGTATTAATACCCATTTATCCATTGTATCAAGGTCTGTAAATGAATTCGTTTTATTATTTACCTCCCCCAACATCACTCTCCGATAAGCTGAGAACATATAAACCGCTCCTAAAATAACTCCGCTTCCTGCGAGTAAACACAACCATGGGTTTACTCCGAAAATGGAATTCAACAACATAAATTCACCAGGAAAAGCATTGGTTAAGGGCAATGCAACACTTGCAAGCAATATCACCAAAAATATCCCTGCAAATAAAGGTGCCTTAGTTCTTATTCCTCCCATGGAATGAATATCGTGATCATGAAATTTGCGGAATAATATCTGACATACATAAAACAAACCGACAACATTAATACCATGGGCAAGCATTTGATTTAATCCGCCCTGCAGTCCCATTTGCGTTGCAGTAAATAATCCGGCTGTAATTAAACCAACGTGCGCTATACTCGAATAGGCAAATAATTTTTTGAGATCCTTTTGCACCCAGGCAATTGCGGATGCATATAATACACCTACAGAGGCAAACACGATGACATAAATGCCGTATTCTTCCACCGCCTGAGGCACAACCGGAATTACCCAACGAATGATACTGTATAAACCCATCTTTAGCATAACTCCACCCAACAACATAGTTGCAGGTGATGGTGAATAGGTGTAAGTATCCGGCTGCCAGGTATGAAAAGGAAAAACAGGAATTTTAATTGCATATGCAAGCATAAATGCAAGGAATAAATACAATTGGATATTTTCAGGAATATTTAATTGATAAATCGCCGAGATATCAGTAGAAGGAGTTTCATTTTGCACACTCAACCAGATAATGGCGATGAGCATGAATAGACTTCCGAAGAGAGTATAAATAAAAAACTTTGCGGTTATCTTTTTATTATCTCCTCTTCCCCACCATAAAACAAGAAAATAAGCCGGTATTAGTGCCAATTCCCAGAAAATATAATACAGGAACATATCAAGCGAAACAAAAACGCCGTTCATTGCACCCTGCATGATCAATAAAAAGGAATAAAATATTTTTGGATTTTCGTATTTGTCTTTAAAGGAAGAAAGAATAATTAAAGGAGATAAAATATTGGATAATAATATCATCAACAAACTGATACCATCCATACCGATATGAAAACGAATTCCAAGCATATTAACCCATGCTTCGTTAATAACAAACTGAGTTCCTCCTGCAATATCAAACTGACAATAGGTAACTATACCCAATGCTAATGACGCAAGTGCTGATACCAGCGAAAATTGTTTCGCAAAATTTTCAGGAAGAAAATAAATGATCAGTCCTGAAACAATTGGTAATAATATAAGTATTAATGTCAGCATGAATTACATCAAAATAATTAAAAGTATAATTCCGCCCATGCCCAAAGCCATGGCGAATAAATAAAAACTTACATTTCCCGTTTGTATATTTTTTAATTGGGTTGCAAAATATCCGGTTGTTCTGGCTGCACCGTTCACTAGTCCATCAATAATTTGCAGGTCGAATATTTTGTATAGGAATTCACTTATTGCGTGTAAAGGTTTTACGATTATTGCATTATACAATTCATCCACATAATATTTCGCGTTTAGTAATTTTCCTAAACCTTTCATTTCCGCATCTGATTCAGCCACAGCTTTGCGTTCCAAATATTTTATTCTAACAGCAACTATCGTTAAAATTATTGCAACACTTGCAAATGCCATCAGCATCCATTCCGTTGATGCTTCCAGATGATGTGCATGCATTGGAACGATATCACTTAAATAATGCATCATCATTTTATCTCCCCCAAATAATTCCGGGATATTTATCAAACCACCCAAAATTGCAAGAACGCATAAAATGATCAATGGCACTGTAATTACTTTTGGAGATTCGTGAATTTTACTTTTTGTTTGTTCATTCATTCTTTCCTCACCTCTAAACACGAGATAATATAAACGCATCATATAAAATGCGGTAAATAATCCTGCAATTAATCCAATTCCCCACAATATAGGACTGCGCATATATGCTGAAACTAAAATGTCATCCTTAGAGAAAAATCCGCTGAAAGGAGGAACCGCCATTATTGCCAATACACCAAATCCAAAGACCCAGTGTGTTACTTTCATATATTTACCTATGCCACCCATTTTGCGAATATCCTGCTCTCCGTGCAAACCGTGAATAACGGAACCTGCGCTGAGGAATAATAATGCTTTAAAAAATGCGTGGGTGATTAAATGGAAAAATGCTGCTTCATACGCTCCAACTCCAATTGCAAAAAACATCAACCCCAATTGACTTATCGTTGAATATGCCAAAACCTTTTTAATATCATTTTGTTTTAATGCAATACTTCCCGCAAAAATGGCTGTAACAATTCCCACCACCATAATTATATCCATGGTAATTGGAGCAAGAGAGAACAATAAATTACTGCGCACTATCATATAAATACCGGCAGTTACCATGGTTGCAGCGTGAATTAAAGCACTAACCGGAGTGGGACCCGCCATTGCATCAGGCAACCAGGTATATAAAGGGATTTGAGCACTTTTGCCGCAGGCACCAATAAATAATAATATAGTGATGATGGTTATTATAGTTGTGTCGGGCACATAACTGGCACCTGAACTAACGTCTAATTTATTATTTACTCCTTCAAAAGTGAGTGTGCCTAAATATTGAAACATTAAAAATAATCCGATCAATAAAGCGAGATCACCAATACGATTCATAATAAAAGCTTTGCTCGCCGCTTTATTATATTCCTGATTTTTGAACCAGAATCCAATTAATAAATAAGAACATAATCCTACCCCTTCCCAACCCACGAACATCAGCACATAATTATTTGCCATTACAAGCGTAAGCATGAAGAAAATAAATAAATTCAAATAGGAAAAGAATCGGTTAAACCCTTCATCACCATGCATATATCCTATGGAGTAAATATGTATCAAACTACCGACACCGGTTATTACCAGCATCATTAATATACTCAGGTGATCTATTAAAAATGCGAAAGGAATTTCCATCCCCCCAACACTGAACCAGTTAAAAAGCTGAACATTTATTTCGGGTGTGGAGCGCAATTCAAAAAACAATACTAAAGTAAGAATAAAGGAAATTACGATCCATGCACTTGCGTGCCAACCTGCAACTTTTTCGGAGATCTTATTTTTTAAAAAAATATGCATCAAAAACCCGAGCAAGGGCAATGCTGGAATCAGGGTAACAATTATATTGAGTGTTTGTTGATTCAAGGGTTTACCATTTAAGTTTATTCAATGCGTTAATATCCAGTGTTTTTGTATTTCTGTATATCATCACCAACATCGCCAATCCAATTGCGACTTCCGCAGCCGCCACTACCATGATAAAAAATACAAATGCTTGTCCGGCGGGATCATTATTATAGGCAGAAAATGCAACAGCAAGCAAATTGATGGAGTTTAACATTAATTCTATGCTTAAAAAAACAACGATCAGATTTCTGCGCATTAATATACCCACTATACCAATACTGAATAATATTAGACTCAACACCACATAACTTTGCAATGGAATGGTAACGAGTTGCTGACTTAAGGTTCCGCTATTATCCATTCGACGACTCCTTTTTATTTATAATAACCACACCCACCATTGCAGAGAGGAATAAAATACTGGTCAATTCGAAGGGAATTAAAAATTCATCGAATAATACCATTCCCAATGTTTGCACTGAACCTGTTTCTGCTTTCAGCGAATCGGGAACATAGGTTAACTGTGTTTGGTAAAAACTTGCAAATAATAAAATAAATACCATTCCTCCCGTGATCACAGCAGCAAATCGCAAAAGATTACTTTTCGAAAAAGTGGTGGAGGTATTTAAATTAAGAAACATGAGCACATATAAAAACAACACCATGATGGCACCAGCATACACTATAATATGAACAATGGCCAAAAATTGTGCATTGAGCATAATGTATAATCCGGCCACAGCAAAAAAACAAACCAATAAATATAAAACGCTATACATTGCATTGCGTTGAAACAGCATTAACAAGCTGCTTGCAATTGCGATACCTGAAAGAAAATAAAAAAATATCTGGGTCATTGGTTGTGAATCAAATTACTTTCTAAATAATTAATTGGCTCCCTCTCGGGTTCCTTTTCTTCTTATGTCAATGTCAATACGATCTTCTTTTGCAACTCCTTCCACCAAC
>JAYSYX010000026.1:0-5751 GCA_043727235.1 Bacteroidota bacterium | reverse complement strand
GATTTAATCTGATAATTTTATTCCAGAATAAAATTTAGCTGTTAGTTGTAAAAGTTTCAATCAATAATGAATGTCCCTTTTTCAACCTTTCCACCTCTTCCTTCCTTTTTCCCCCTTAGAACCTTCACCTTCGAATCTTCTTCCTTCGAATCTTCGAATCTTCCTTAAACCCACCCTCTGCCATCGTACAAAAACGGCCAAGGAATGGAAACAAGAATTAAAATGAATGCGATCAAAAACCATATGAATTGTTTTCTTCCGGCATCAGCATCATTTAGGGCTTTTTTGGCTTTTGCATATCCGATATGAATAAAAATAATGGCGATGAGCATACCTATTGCATGGTCGAGAGCAATATTTCTGAAGGATGATACTCCCAGTTGACTCGTGATATTGGAAATTTTAAAATTGGTTTGTGTGGATATCCAGTGAAAATACAATAATATACCTGCAACCAATTGTAGATCCATAGAGATCATGGTGAACATTCCCATTTTTTTTGTTGCGCCGGCAAAAGGTCGTTTCCCTTTAGAGGTTTGAAAACCGAACCATATACCGAGCACTGTCAAAATAATTACAATATATCTCCACCCGGAGTGAAAACCCATTAAGGCTTTATACAAACCTTCGGAAAGGTGCATGGTTGATTCATCTGAACCAAATAATAAAACTGTAGAAATTATAGTAGCTGTCATTATGCGTGTATTAAATGAACGTAAAACTAAAAATATTTGAATAAATCAACCTCTGAATAAACTGCAAAGTACAGTATTAAATCTAAATTAATTCTTCAAAAGATGTTTATAATTCTGAATATTCTCCATGAACTTTTGTTGTTGTGCTGCATCCAAAACATTGAGAATATCCTGTTTGAAATCCTGTTTGCTTTCACGCATTGCGTCTTTTCCACCCCCACTTTGTTTATTTTGTTTTTTTTCACCCATAAATTCACGTATCGCAGACTCCACTTTTGTAACCTGATCGGTCGACAAATTAAGATCGTTCGTTAGTGTTGTGATAAATTCCTGTGCGCGTCCGGCTCCTCCGCCATTTCCGCCCTTATTTCCACCAAATAATTTAGAAAATAAACTCATAATTATAAATTTTAACTGTTAAGATTGCGACGAAGGTATAAAAAATAAACGGGTGCAAAAAAATGCACCCGCTCAATAACTCAAAAGGTAGCACGCAAGGCTAAAATAACGCTTCTTCCCGGTGACACAACACCTGAGGAATATGGCCTGTAACGTATATCAGTAATATTGTCGATACCAGCCTGAATATTTAGACTGGAAATGATCTGATATGCTATTTTCAAATTCAGCGTGTACCAGGCAGGACAATATGGATCTCCATTATCATCTATCGCATACAAATGTGGTTTATCCGCTTCACTGGGTGCGAGTTCCTCGAAGGACACTTCCGCATTATAATCGGCATAAAGATCAGCTCTGAATTTTTTCATCTGATAACTGAAATGTGTTGAACCGAATAATGGCGGAGCATGACGCAACGGAACATATTCATCTCCAGTATCTTCCGCTTGTTCCTCACCTTTAGTATAGGTAAGATAAGAAGCAATTGTAATATTTTTTATCGGGTGAAACTGAACTCCTGATTCAATACCACAAACAAATGCTTTATCAATATTCTGCAATGCCTGTACTTCACTTAATTCGCCTGCATATATAATGCTATCCTCTCCATTTAATGCAAAACTTCTGCGAACAATTGCATTACTCAATAAAGTATAAAATCCGGTAATTTGAATTTCAATAATATCACTAAATCCCTTAATAAAACCGAGATCGATATTATACGCATATTCAGGTAACAGTTCAGGGTTGGGAACGGTAACGTTTCCAGGTTCAGAATCAAATATTTTTCCGATATCATCAACATTTGGGGCACGGAATCCTGTAGATAAATTCAGATTTATTTGTAGATCCTTTGCCGGTATCCAGGCAAATCCGGAACTTCCTGTTAATGCTCCCTTATTCAAATAAACGGAACTAAATGGAAAAGAAAAAAAAGTGGTATCAAAATCTGCATGCAACAAAACCTGATTATAGCGAACACCGGTTTGCAACGTAAGCTTTTGCATCAGTTTTGTTTTTGAACTAATATACATAGCAAAACTTTGCCAGGTAGCACCATCCGGATATCGAGAAGCAGCATTTTCTTCAATACCTGTCTCTATGTCAAGATCAGTTCCTTTTGAATTAACTCCATTGTGAATTCCTTCAAGTCCGTAAAACAAAGTGGTTTTATTTATCGCTTTTTGCAAGTCAAAATTTACAGAAATTGCATCAACTTGTTCCAATTTTGTGTGTTCCGTTGTTTTTTTATAGGAACGATCTATTCTGCTTTCCTCAAATAACTGATATGCTAAAGTTAATCTCGCAATATCATACAATTTTGATGTTGAATTATGTTGCAGGGAAATTACATGCATATTCCAGATTTGCGGACCATAATACCAAACTGCTGAACGCGGAACTCCGTCGCGATATTCAATTAATCTATCGTATCGGTCGTACTCCGAAGTTTTTGAATAATGAAACCCATAATTGAGATCCCAATTTGCATTAGGTTTAAATCTTATTTTTTGCATGATGTTGTAATAAGACATATCCGTATACAATTGTTTTTGAGGATCCTCATTTGGGATAATACTATCTACACCATTTATTACTTCAACAGATTCCGGTCGAAGATATTCGTCCGGTCCATTTGAACCCATAACTAGATCATCAAAATCACTGAAACTTACACTGGTAACAAAGGCCCATTTTTTTGTTCCGATATTAATATCCGCATGACAAGTTTTTTCGATATTGGCAGAGGTAAATCTTCCAAAAACAGATCCTTTCACAATTGTTTTTTCTGAGTTGGAAATTTCGGGTGACAGTGTATGAAAATCCATAACTCCTCCCAATGCATCACTTCCATAAATGAGTGAGCCCGGACCAAAAATGATCTCCGCTCCTTCCAAGGCATTTGGATCTATGGATATTACATTTTGAATATTGCCACTTCTGAAAATTGCAGTATTCATACGCACTCCATCCACCACCATTAGTATACGATTAGTTGCAAAGCCCCTTATCATTGGGCTTCCACCGCCAAATTGACTTTTCTGGACAAAAACCTGTCCGCTTTGTGCAAGCATATCAGCACTTGTTTGTGGATTATAAAAAGCGATATCCTTTGCTTCAATTGCAGTGATATGATTTGGCACTTCCGTTCGGTTTTGTTCCCAGCGGTTTGCGCTTATCACAACACCATCTAATGTAAAAGGTGTGGAAGCCATGAAAACGGTTTTCATTTGAATAATATCATTATAGGAAAGAATTAATTCTTCATATCCCATCAGCATAAATAAAATTGAATCAGCATTTTTAAATGCACTAAGATCCACCATTCCATTTTGATCGGATACCAAACTTTTTTGATCGGATATGTTAATGATGGCAACCTGGTCCAACGCCTGTAATGTTGTCTGATCCTTAATATAAATTTCCTGCGCTTGCAACACAAAGCCGAACAGACTTAATGCGCACGCCATAAGTATTTGCATAAATAAAAATTTAAATAAAAAAGAAAGATTTTTTGATAAGTATTCAACAAAGATCAGGAGGAATAAAAACAGGGATGGAGAAATTTCTTCCGGAATGAAGGCTTATATAATGATCGAATAAAATGCATTTCTTTGGATGGAACAATCCCAATTTCATAGAAGCAATAAATATTGGAAATTTAAAATTATTTGCGTTGCGTTCCTTTTTTTGAGTTTGTTGCTCTTCCATTTGTTGGGAAAGTTCATTTTTTAATTCTGTTTCCTCCACATCCTGATATGCGAGACAATACAAGGTATCGTTGATGATCACCTTTTCAGAAATATCATACATAAATCCATTCCAGAAAAATTCATAATCGTGTTCCCATTTTATTTCTTCGAGTGGAATTTTTAAGTGCCTTAGCACATGTTTGTTTTCCGAAACCTTATACCTTACATTATTTGCTGACTGTATTTTGTCCAATCGATACTCAAATAAAATAACACTGCCGCAGATATAAAATAAAAAACACATTAGCACGGAAATTGCTATTATATGATGAGATTTATTTTTCATTTTTATCAACACTCAAAGTTAACTTTAATTACACTTTGTATTGTCATGAAAGTATAAAAGGAATTGACACTAAATTATTGATTTGAAATATTTAAGTATCTTTGGAATCCCCGATTTCCGCACAAACTTAAAGGAAAGTTATGAAAACATTTATATTACTATCACTCACTGCATTTCTGTTTTTCACGCGAAGTGATGCACAGATCATAGGAGGAAACGGAGAAGGTTTCACTTCTGTGGTATCATCATCAGACATACCTTATTTACTGGAAGTTACAAAAGTGCATCCCATCGCCATTCGGTGGCCGGGAGGAGGTGACTCGCGGGTTGCTTTCCCTGCGTTGAACAAACCGGGATTGGGCATGAACCGGGATTCCATACAAAAGATGTATAAAGAGTTTCGCGATAATGAAGGTAATGTGCAACAGGACAAACTGGATAAGGAATTAAAACAGGCGGAAAAAGATTCGGAAGAGGCACAAAGTGCTTTATTATCTCTGATAAATATTTCGAAACAAGTAAAGGGATTGGAGGTTGATTATTGTTTAAATGTTTTGATGGGCACTGTAGAATCCAATATTTCCGCCATTAGAACTTTATTGGATTCAGGGGTGAATATTATTTCAATTGTTGCCGGGAATGAATGCTTCTTCAGTTACCGTTATAATTGGGAAAAATACAAAACTGATTTTGAACCCATACTCCGAGCATGCGAAAAAGAATTTCCTGATATTCCGCGATTGTTGTGTTTCGGTCAGGATTTTGATAAAAAAAATCACTTGGGATGGAATACCAGTGTAATAGAATATATAAATTCCACCGGTAATTTTATTTCTGGTGTTGATGTGCATTATTATATGATGAAGGAAATTAAATCAGCAAATACAATGCATCCCAAAACTTTAGTGTATAAATCCGGCGAACATTATCCCGAATTAGAAAAAGCATTTGATGAATATATAAAATCGTACAGGGCAAATGATCAATTTGGTGCACTTGTTAATTATCTTAAAACGAATCTACCCGGAAAAATTTATCACTGTACTGAATTTGGTGATAAGGAAGCGGAATACTGGTCAAATACAATTGCAAATGCTGCACATATGTATGTTACCTTTTGTAAATACAGAAATGATTTTGATATACTGCTGATGCAAAATTTGATTGCAAATTGGTTTTGGGCATCCAGGCGTGTTGTTGGAAGGTATGATGAAAATCCTGACAAGGAAGAAAAATTAAATCGTTGTCATTGGTACTCTTTACAACTTGCAAACGAGTTGCCATTTAATGCACCTTTATTAACTTCCAATATAAATATTACACAACCCGGCATTTATTATTATTATTTCGATAATGCCGGTGGTAAAAAATATACTCCTGAAATAAATATCAAAAACGGAAAATTAAGTTCCTTTGAAATCCATTATCTTACAGGTAAATATAATTACAGCAGTGCGGGAAGTACCGGATTTATGGCAAAGGGTTCGGATAATTCGCTTGAGGTAAAGGGAATTGACAGGGTGAGCTATAAGGGTGTTGGAGTGATACCTTATAATAGTTTTGGGTATGTGAAGGTGGTGGTGGAGTAAGTTTACTTTTATGAGTCGGGGTATTG
>JAYSYX010000025.1:0-16417 GCA_043727235.1 Bacteroidota bacterium | reverse complement strand
TGCTTCTCGGAGGTATTCCGACCGGCGCCTTCGCTCAGAGTTGGGAAAATTACAGCAACATTACATCCATAACGGATGCAGAACCATTGGGCGATCATATCTGGACCACTTGTAAGGGCGGAGTTATTGATTTCAATACAATCAGCGGTGAAAAAACCTTTCACAAAATGAGCGCTGACGGATTACCTTCCTCTGCGATCGAACAGATTGCGATCAGTTCAGTGACCAATGTCATCTGGGTTGGAACCTATGATGCCGGAGTGGTGGAATTTGATGGTGAAAATTGGATCACCTACGATTTTCCTGCTCCCTTTCAGCTTTACAGAATGAAGTTTGACATGAGCGGAAATTTATGGTTGCAAACTGATGGAGGTTTATATAAATTTGATTGCACAACACATGAATACACTTTCGTTAATTCAATAGAAGGAATAGGTTGGGATATAAATGCCTGGGATTTTGATATCACAACTGAAAATAATGTTTTGATATTTACAGGAACAAATTGCCTTGTGATAGATGCAGTTACCAATACACCTATTGATTCGTTTCCTAATTCCGATAGTCCGATAGTGCTTGGTTGCTCACCTACTACTGTTAGATTATATGAAGTAGATGAAAATACTTATCTCATTAATAATTCCGGTTTTCTGGAATTTCAATTCAAAGACGGAACATACGCTTCGGCTGAAGATGGATTACCTGAATTTGCTTTTGTAAATAATATTGTAAGAGGTTCCGATAATGCGTTGTATTGTTTTGTTGATAATGTAGAGATATACAAACTAGTTGGTTTTGCCTGGGTGCTTGCGGAAACTGTTGATACCTATTCATTCGAAAAATTATTATTTGCAAATGGAACCGATTTTTATCTGAATGAATACGCATATCTAAACACACCATCTTTAATTAAGGCCAACGCCTCGGGAATGGATATTTTTGAAACCAGAGAATTTAATTTTAACTCCAATAATATTCAAGGTTTAACAACTAATGAAGAGGGAGAAATATTTATGATATCTGCCTCTAAGATATATTCTTACAATGAAATTACGAACAACTGGGATTTTTATCTCGATGCGCCTTCAGTATATGGAGCATACGATCTGAAAAATGTAAATAATATGTTTTATACAGTTGACTACGGCAATTTAATTGAATATTACGACGGAGTTAGCTGGACGCATATTCCATACGCCGCCGGTTACAGTTCTATTTATGTTTACGACTACGATGTAACTGAAGATGGTGTTGTTTATTTTGTTAATGATGAAGGATTATTTAAATCAGAAGCAGGGGTAACGGTATTATTAATAGAAACCTATGCAGTTTCCTCCTGGTTCTTAAGTGTTGATTATGATGAGACCAGAGGATTATTATGGCTTGGAAGAATGAATGGAATTGTAAAATACGATTTTGTTACTGAAGACCTTATAAATAGCAGTGATATAGCCGCAATGGCTGAGGGTTCCAGCATACAGGATATTGCTTGTGATCCATCAGGTAATGTGTGGTTTGGTGCAAATAATAACAAAGTGTATATGTATGATGGTGCGATATGGACAGATTTTACCGTGGGAAATGATGGTGATTTTATTATTGACTTTGCATTTCAGGGTACGAAAGTTTATTTCGGTTTAACCGACGGAACAGAGGGATTTCACAGTTATGATACCAATGATGGTTCATGGGAATATTTCAATACTACCGAAGATGCTTCTATGATCTCCAACGCAATTAATTATTTGATAGTGGATGATGAATTCAATATTTGGATGGCACATAGCGATGCAGGAATTAGTGTATTACGCGCTGAAGTAGATCCTGTTTCCGTTATTACAATGGATTATGAAAGTATAAAATTGTATCCTAACCCTGCCGCAGATAATATTACAATTGAAAGCGACGGATTTGAAAACAGCAACGTGCAGATAATAAATATTAATGGCGGTGTTGTATTAAATACAATAAACAGTAACAATGTGATCGACATCAGCAGCCTTTCAAACGGAATCTATTTACTTAAGGTGATATCCTCAGAAAACTCACAAAATTATATAACAAGATTTTGTATCGCTAAATAAGGATTGCTCCTCAAACAAAAACCGGTTGCTTTTATAGTTGACCGGTTTTTTGTTTTAAGTGGAGTTTATTTTTTATCAGCCCAATATTTTTTTCCGTAAGCACAAAATATTTCTTCTCCGGCTGCTATTTTCTTCTTTGCCATTAAACAGATATTTTGTTCATCATCCATCACTATCTCAGCATTATTTTTAAAAGGAGATTTGATTGTTCCTTCAGCGTCGTTTGCAAACCCGGCTAAACATTTGGAGTTATTGGTGTCCAGAATGTCACCATTGGGCAGCTTTAAAAAATAGGCGTTTTCGCCTTTATCTGCTCTTTTTTTCGATTGTTTGGAGTTTAATGTTTCGCCTTTAAATACTGCAATTATCTCCGAACGGTGAATAGTAATTGCTGTAAATAGTCCAAGCCCCGCATTTGCTATCTGGGAAACTTGAGTATATAAATAATCAGATTCTTCCGCATCAATTTTTAATGTAATATCCATTCTTCAGAATTAATTCGCGCTTATGATACAGAATCGTTTTGCCGCAATTTTTTACAATAAAATTTAGTTTTCCCTTGTTGAAAATAACAACCTTTAACTTTGCCATTTTTCTTATACTCAAAAGTTAAAGTGGAGCGATATTGAAAATTTTTAAAAGTATTAATACCAATTGGTTCAGCTATTGCTTTTTCTGCTTCAAAATTTTTAAGTGCAGCAGTTACCAAAACCCCGTTCTCACGTGCTATTTTAATTTTTGTAATCGGAATAAAGTGAAATAATTTTAATCTGTAAATCCCTTCAAAGGGTATTAATTGTTCTGCTCCCATCTCAATTGAACTTGCTTCAGGAAATTTGTAATCTTTTTCAAAGTAATAGGAGAGTACTCCCAGTGCAATATCATTCATCGGATAATTTAATCCGTTTAAACATAATACTAAACATAAACTATCTTCTTCAAAATAAGTAACTGCACTTCTGAATTCATCTATATGTCCGGTATGACCAAATCCAATATGGTTTTCAAAGGGGGTATAAAAAATGCCATGTCCATAAGTTTTATTTGTGAGTTTACACATGGTATCCAGATGAGCATTGTTTATTAAATTTGATTCAAATAACTGTTGTATAAAAATGTTGAGGTCATTTGGGGAGGAGATCATAGCACCCGCTGCTGAACTTACAGTAGCATTAGTTTCCACACCTGTGTTTATCCATTCTGCCCCATTAAATTGATAACCCGAATTTCTGGTATGTGATTCCGTTTCCGATTCAACATAAGTTTGAGTGAGTGCAAGTGGTTTGTTTATTCGTGATTGAATATTATCCCCGTAAGAAATTGTAGTAATATCCTCAATAATAAATCCTAATAAAATATAATTGGAATTACTGTATTGTGTTTTTTCTCCCGGCTTAAAAACTGACTTATGATCGATCATTAGTTGAAGAATATCTTCCTTTTTCATTGTCTTTGTCTGAATGGAGGGAAAATCATCATTATTTATAAGATCGGGTATGCCACTTTGGTGACCCAACATTTGTTGAATCGTGATTTTTTGGGAATTTGGAATTTGAGGATAATAGGTATGTAATTTATCAGAAAGTGATAGCTTTTTTTCTTCTACCAATTGGTAAATGAGGACAGAAGTAAACAATTTAGTGATGGATGCAATTCGATACTGCTCATCCACCTCTGTATCTCCACTAGCAGGAAAGGTTTTATGAAATAAGATATCATTCCCTTTAGAAATTAATACCGTTCCGCAAAACCGATTGTTTTCATACAGGTAATCAAGCAAACTATCTGTTTTCTTTACAAATTGGTTATTTTGACCAATTGCATAGGAGTAGGCAGATAAACAAATAATGAATCCGAGGAGTATTTTTTTAATCATATTTTTTCAAATATAGATAAAAATTTATGGTTTGTAATAATTTGATTTGGTAGGTAAATGGTTCCATTTTAAGCGAATTTCGGGCTTAAGTTTTATTATATTAACTTTGCAGTAATGCAATTCACGGATTTTAATTTTGAAAACGAGCTTATCGACGGTTTATTATCGATGGGATTTAAGTCGCCTACGCCTATACAGGAACAAGCAATTCCAATAATTCTAAGTAAAAAGGACATTATTGCCTGCGCCCAGACAGGAACGGGTAAAACAGCAGCATACTTGCTTCCTGTGTTGAATAATATTATAAAAAAGGGACATGGCTCTATAAATACCCTCATAATTGTTCCAACCAGAGAGTTGGCTGTTCAGATAGATGAGGCAATTCGCGGCTTTGCCTATTTTACAAATATTAGTGCAATGGCAGTTTATGGAGGCAATGATGGCGTGATGTTCGAACAGGAGAAAAAATCCTTTAAAGAAGGAGTGGATATAATAGTCGGCACACCCGGCAGATTATTATCGCATATCAATCAGGGATATTTAAAATTCGATACACTGCAACATTTAATATTGGATGAGGCAGACAGAATGTTGGACATGGGATTTAGTGATGATATTAATCGTATTATTTCTTTTTTACCGGAGAACCGACAAACGCTGATGTTTTCTGCAACAATGCCTCCTAAGATCAGAACCATTGCAAAAAAATTATTAAAAGATCCCGAACAAATAAATATTTCTCTTTCCAAACCTGCTGAAGGAGTTTCGCAGGGAGTTTATATTTTAAATGAAACACAAAAAATTCCCTTATTAAAATTGATATTAAAGGGAAAGGATGCAAAAAGTATTCTCATCTTTTCCTCCACCAAAGAAAAGGTAAAAAGATTGGAACAGGAATTAAAACAATTGCGATTTAATGCATCAGCAATTCACTCCGATCTTGAACAACCACAACGCAAAGCTGTGTTGCGAAGTTTCAGCACACGCGAATTAAGAATTTTAGTGGCAACAGATATTTTATCACGTGGAATTGATGTTGATTCCATTGGAATTGTAATAAATTACGATGTTCCGGGAGATGCCGAAGATTATATTCATCGAGTGGGAAGAACAGCCCGCGCTGAATCAAAAGGGGAGGCAATTACCTTTGTAAATACTGCAGATCAACATAAATTAAAACGCATAGAAGAATTAATTGGCAGCGAAATAAACAGACTGGAAGTGCCAAAAGAATTAGGACCCGTTCTGGAATACAATCCTTCTGCTCATCGTGAACGTCCAAGAGGTGGGGGTGGTGGGTTTCAGAAGAAAAGGAATTTTAAAAGGAATTGACAATTTTTAAGATTCGAAGGGAGAAGATTCGAAGAGTCGAAGGGTAAGGATCTAAGGAAATAAAAGAAGGAAGGGTTGTTTAAGGTTGAAAAAGGGGCCCGCGAGTTTAATTGAAATTTTACATGCCACTTCTAACTTTTAGAAAGCAATAAAATATTTCAATATAAATTGTCCCGTGTCTCGTGTCCCGATTCCTGTGTCAAATTGAAGGAAGGAAAGGTTGAAAAAGGGCTCTCAATTTAGATTGAAAATTTTATTAATATCTGTTAACTTTTTCTATGCATGAAAATTTTCAATTTTAATTCAAACTGATTCCTGTTTTCCGCTTCCCATAACCAATTAAGGAAGGTGAGGTTAAGGTTAAAAGAGGAATTATTTTATTAAATAATTTATTTATCAATTAATACTTTTACTAAGTAAATTAATCTTCAATTAAATCGGACAAACATAAATTAAATTGATAATTGAATATTGAAAACTGGGTTAACTAATTTTATATAGTTAACCTGCTGCAAACTGCCACTGCCCACTGTTTAAAGATTTTGAAGAGTTACAATAGTAGAAAATATTTATTTCGGAGCAATAAGCACCAATGTTACAAGCTGCCCACTGCCCACTGCCCACTGTTTACTGTTTACTGCTATTTGCTTACTGCTACTGCTTACTGCTTACTGGCTGTTTGCTGTCACTGCCAACAACTAATTCATTTAGCCGCAGGTTTATATTCCTGATTTTTTGCCAATATATTATAATATGTATTAGTAAATGATTTACCACTGTTGGTTTTAAAGTTGGCAACAATTTTATGGGCAGAGGGAAATGATCCACCTGATTGCTGCAAAATATAGGTTTCATATCCTGTCTCTCTTCCATCAAATATGCCTTGTGTTCCACCATAGTATGTATCTATCAATTTATTATTGGCATCATAAACCGAATATTCTATTTCGCTGAATCTGGGCATTTGCGAATTGCCGTGATATACCACACTTAAGGAAATAGATTTTGTATGCATATTTAGTGATTCTGAGTCATATTGGTGAGGAAGACTTTTAATCCAGAACTGTTCACTCGTCCAACCGCCAAGATCATTTACTGATGGGTCAACATATACTTTTCCTAAAATTGGTATCATTAATTCATGTGCATATAATTTGTGGTAATTAAAACTTATCCAGAAATATCCTTCATCTCCCCAATCATCGTCCCAGGAATTTTTTACTAAAAAACCATCGGCATCATATCCTACAATACTAACAGCATGTCCGCCATCTAATCTATAAATTGTATCGGTGTAATATATTTCTGAATTTTCAGCAAATACTTTTTCTCCAAATATGGCAACAGCTGCATTAAAACCATATTCCTCATCATTATCATAATAAACTAAAAAATCACTTGGATCTATTTTATCATTTTCCTGCCCTGAATTTGAACTCCAATACTTTCCATTCAATGAATAAGAAACAACCACTGCCTTTTTTCCATCATCCAACATTTTTTTTATATAATTAATATCTCTTGCAGCAGCACCTTCTTTATAAATATACATTTCCGGTTGTAACTTATAACTAAAATCCTGAAAGGATAATAATTTAAGTAAACTGGTTCCTGCAATATCGCTTTTCATATTTTCGAAATTAGATAAACTCGTATCTATTTTCACCTTATCCGGATTATAAGGTTCCTGATCCTCACGCAAGGTTCCCTGATATTGCATCAGGTCAATATAATTTTTAAGAAAAGCACCTTCATCATAATCTGTATCATCATTATAACTATAGGATTTTGCCATTGCATATAAAAATTGTTCACTAAGATCTGAAGGAAATCCCGGAAGAGTTTCCATTGCTGCTACCAGTCCAAATGCAGTGCAGGTTCCCCGATTGGCCTGACTTTTTACGGCCGATTGATAAATGCGATGGTCAACAATAGGTTGGGCTTTGCAGAAGCTTAAAATCACAGCAAAATAAATTAGAAGAAGTGTGGGTTTCATTTTTTTTATTGCGAAAATAGGGAAAAGTAGTGAATGGTGAATGGGGAGTGGTGAGTGTGCTACACTCCAGCATAAAGTTAGAAGTCCAAATTTATGTTTCAATGCTTGAAGGAACGGACTCACGATTCACGATTGACGATTCACGAAAATGAATAATGAGTTATGAGTAATGAGTTTAAATCACGTGAGCCGGATGATTTAATTTTTGCCTAATAGTTTTTGATGGGTGAGTGGTAAGTGGGGGGTGGTGAGTTTGCTCCATGTAGAAAGTGCGGCTCCCATTTTTTCAGTGGGGTCACACTCATGCATAGGAAAAAAGACGAATGATTTGCGCCGGGCTCTTGAAAAATGGAATAATTGCAGAGACGCAATGCATGTCTCTGTAATTATTCCATTTTTCAACTCTAAACTTAATATCTAAAACACGGCTCATCCATAAATTATCAGCTCCGAATCCACAGCTTTCCTTCGGTTACTGTGGGGAAATTCGAAGGAGTGGAGAACTCAAAACTCAGAACACAGAACAACATGAAGAACATTTTTCTACAATTAAATCCAAACACATAACAAAAACCGTATATGCTGCAAAACAAATTTTCTAACCTTTAAATGTTTAGCATGAAACAATTTTTAACCCAGCCTACAAAGCTGATGAAAAATGCAGCAGTATCCTGCTTATTCATAGCATCAGGGTTGATGGCGACACAGGCATTAGCATCGAGTCACAGAGAGGCTCCGCTTATCGCTAATGATCCGCTTGCCGACAACACTGATCTCTATGTTTTCCGGAGTCCGGATGATCCGAATACCGTGACCATTATTGCCAACTTTATTCCTGCCGAAATCCCTTTTGGCGGGCCTAATTACAATCACTTCGGCGAAAATATACGGTATGAAATTCACATTGATAATGATATTGCCACTCCTGGTGACGATATTATTTATCGCGCAATCTTTACCCGTACCAATGAAGATCCTACAACCTTCTTTAGTATTAGATTAGGTGCGGAAAACTTGAAAACAACCTATACCTTAGAAAAAAGCACCGATGGTGGCGTAACATTTATTACTATTGTTACCGACGGTGTGGTTCCTGCTATCAACATTGGCGCACGCTCAATTGAAGATGCTGTTGTTGGTTTAGGAGCAGCTTCTTATGAAGATCTAATGACCGCAGCTATTACTACTGCTGTTACAGGAGAAAAAGTATTTTGTGGTCCTGTTGACGATCCGTTTTTTGTTGACCTTGGAGGTATTTTCGATTTAGGAAATTCTCCACGTGCAGGCGAAAATCCAAAGGATGGTTTGGGTCATTTTAATACGCATACTATTGCAATTCAAGTTCCAATCAGCATGTTGCAAAAAGATGGTTTAAGCCCTGATATGGCTGAAAACATTTTAGATGGCAATTTTGTGATCGGAGTTTGGGCAAGTGCAAGTCGCCGTGCTATCCGCACTTTAAATGGTGATGGTACTGAATCAGCAAGTGGCGATTGGATTCAGGTTTCCCGTTTAGGAATGCCTTTATCAAATGAGGCTGTAATACCACTGGGAGAAAAAGATTATTGGAATTCATTATCTCCTTATGCAGAAGATCCTGCTCATTCTGAATATTTCTACAACCCTGAATTGGGACTGTATATGGATGATGCATTATTCGGAACAGCTGTTCCTGCATTCCAAAAATTGCGTATACAAAAAGCTTCTTTAGGTGCTTATAACTTCAGCAATGGTGCTGATGGTTTGTGGCCACTTAAAGGAACTGCAGCTGTTGCAGGAACTGCTTTAGATGATGCTATTTATGGAACTTTATTATTACCTGCTGCAGGTAAACCGCGTTCTGTTGACCTTTGGCCTTTATTTTTTACTGGTGCACCTAACTTTCCGCCATATCAATTGGCAACAGGAAAAGCAGGTAATCCTTTAGCCGCAGGAAAACCTTTCATCAATAACTTTTTACCGAATGGTGGTGATATGTTGCGTTTAAACATGGCTACTCCGGTTACTGATCGCTTAAGTCCTTTCTTTAGTTCAGAAGGTTTATTGGCGGCTGCAGTTATTGGTTTAACCGTTGCTCCTTTTAATACAACTGCTGCACTTGAAGCTATCCCTAATATGGATGGATTTCCTAACGGCCGTCGTTTGGAAGATGATGTAACACGTATTGAATTGCAAGCTGTAGGCGGAATCGTTTTAGCTGCTATCGGTCTGTGGTATGATGATTATGATCCTTTAGTGGATGCTTCTCCTTTAACAAGGGACATGCGCGATGTGATCAATTATACAACACGTGTTGAACATAACGATGCACCATTTCAAACTAGTTTCCCTTACCTGGCAGCGCCTTGGAGAGGAACTGAAGTTGATTTTGAATATTAATTCCAAACCTCAGTAAAAATATAAAAAATGAAAAAGATATTTATAAATAATACGGGAAAGTTAAGTGCAATACTCATCGCATTGATGATGATTGCCGGTTCTTTCCGCGCCTCGGCTTCGAGCCACAGAGAGGCACCGCTTATTGCCGACGACCCGTTGGCGGATAATACGGATCTATACGCCTTCCGCAGTCCTGATAATCCGGATATGATCACAATTATTGCGAATTATATCCCATTACAATTGCCACAAGGTGGACCAAACTACTCCACATTCGGAGAGAATATTCGTTATGAAATCCACATCGATAATAATATTGCAACCCTTGGTGATGATATTATATTTCGATTCACCTTCACCAGAACAGATGAAGATCCTACAACTTTCTTCAATATCCGTTTAGGTGCAGAAAATATCAAAATGACCTATTTAATGGAAAGAAGTACTGATGGTGGTGTTACATTCACAACATTGGTAACTGATGGAATGGTGCCTCCACCAAATATCGGTGCACGTTCAATCAGCGATCCTGTTGTTGGTCTCGGAACTTCATACTATAGCCTTGTGGCTGATGCAGTTACTGCATTACCAGGTGGTGGAAAAGTATATGCCGGTCCTGCTGACGATCCATTTTTTGTTGATCTTGGTGGTATTTTCGACCTTGGAGATGCTCCAAGAGCAAGTGGAACACCTCATGATGGCGTTGCTTGTATGAATGTGCACGTAATTGCAATTCAGATCCCAATTTCTTCTTTACAAAAAGATGGTTTAACAGCTGCAATGGCAGATGATATTCTTGATAGCGATTTCGTTATCGGTGTTTGGGCAAGTGCAAGTCGTCAGACAATGAGAACTTTGAATGGTGACGGAACTGAAACAACTTCCGGCGACTGGATCCAGGTTTCTCGTTTAGGTATGCCTTTAACAAATGAAGCAGTTATTCCAATCGGACAAAAAGATTATTGGAATTCTTTATCTCCTTATGGAGAAGATCCTGCCCATTTTGAATATTTCTTCAATCCTGAATTAGGTTTATATATGGATGATGCATTATTCGGTGGTGCCGTACCTGCATTTGCTCCATTGAGAATTCAAAAAGCATCTTTAGGCGCTTATAACTTCAGCAATGGTGCTGATGGTTTATGGCCACTAAAAGGAACTGCAGCTGTTGCAGGAACTGCTTTGGATGATGCTATTTATGGAACTTTATTATTACCTGCAGCAGGTAAACCTCGTTCAGTTGACCTTTGGCCAATATTTTTTACAGGTGCACCAAATTTTCCGCCTTATCAATTGGCAACAGGAAAAGCTGGTAATCCTTTGGCAGTAGGAAAACCATTCATCAATAACTTTTTACCGAATGGTGGTGATATGCTACGTTTAAACATGGCAGTTCCTCCAACTCCAAGAACAGATCCTGCTTTCAGTTCTTTAGGTCTTGTTCAGGCAGCAGTATTAGGTTTAACAGATCCTCTTTATACGGCAACTGCATCTTTAGAATTCATTCCTAATATGGATGGTTTCCCTAACGGTCGTCGTTTGGAAGATGATGTTACCCGTATCGAATTACAAGCTGTAAGCGGTATCGTTTTAGCAGCTATTGGATTATGGTATGATGATTATGATCCTTTGGTGGATCCTTCACCTGTTACCACCGATTTGTTGGATGTATATACATATACAACAGGAATTGAAGCAAACGATGCACCATTGAAAACTAAATTCCCATATGTTCAAAACCCTTGGGCCGGCGACGGTAAATGTGGTGGTTTACCTGTGGATTATTTGGGTGAAACTGAATGTGATGCTCCTACCTCTTTAACTGCAACAGCAGTGGATGCTACAACAGTATATTTAAGCTGGAGTGCAGAAGAAGGTACTTCATATCGCATTGAATACAGACTAGTAGGTGGTGGTTCGCCTACGAAAGTGCCTGTGATAGCTAATTTCCATACTTTAAGTGGATTAACTTCATGCACATCATATGAATACCGCATCTTAGTACATTGTCCGGTTGATGGTAAATTATATTCCGCTTGGTTTCCATTCTCCACTCCTTGCAGAGAAGGTGAATTTATAGAAAACATGATGGAAATTTTCCCTAATCCTGCATCGGAAACTATTTCGGTTAGTTATCTTACAGATGATGCCGGATCAGTAACTATCAGTGTATTGGATATAACAGGTAAAAAATATATCAGCGAAGTAAAAGAAGCTGTTTCAGGAATAAATTCTTATTCATTGAATTTAGGAAATCTTGAAAGCGGCGTTTATTTTGTTCAAATTAAAAATGGTGCAAACCAGGTTATCGATAAAGTTATCGTTAACAAATGAAAGTAGCTTGTGTGTTCTAAAAGGAGGGGCCTTGTGTCCCTCTTTTTTTTTGACATATTTTGTAAAAAATATATAAAAATTTTAAATAAAAAAGCAGGAGATGGGAGCTCCTGCTTATGGTGATCTGTAAAAATAAACACCAGGATGCAATTTCCTCCTTATATAATTCAGTTCGCGTTTATTTAATAAGGGAAAACAACTCTCCAAAAAACAAGCAGATCTATACCGCAACTTATTTTTATATACCTTCAAATTATCTATGCTGAATATCAACAAAAAAGTTTTAGGAAATACATTATATACCGACAGAAAACAAAATCTTAAAATCAAAATAATAAACGCATCCGTGGCGAATAAGAATTGGTTGTTGGAAAAGGTGGAGGAGTGAAGGAGTGAAGGAATGAAGGAATGAAGGAATGAAAGAATGAAATAATGAAGGAATGAAAGAATGAAATAATGAAGGAATGAAAGAATGAAGGAATGAAAGAATGAAGGAATGAAGGAATGAAAGAATGAACACCCTCGACCTACCAGGTTTTTTTTAACCTGTGAGGTCTGAGGGAAGGAGGAGAAGAATTAAGAATGAAGGAATGAAGGAATGAAGGAATGAAAGTATTCCAAACCCTAAATTTAATATTTCAAAAAAAATCACGATTTGATGAAAGTATTAATTTCGGAGGATTTCAGTGGAAGAAATTGCGAGGCAATTTATTTTGCAGAAGCATTGAAGAATAGAAAAAGAAACATCTTCCCCTTTGGGGAAGATATGAGATGGGTTTTTGGAAATTTTAATTCAACTCCGCGAATCTTTTTGCAAAGGCATATAAAAGTCTTACTCCAACTCCACTTGCGCCCTTTTGTTTGTAGGGTTCATCCTCTTTCAAAATTGCAGGACCTGCAATGTCCAGATGCATCCATGGGTAATTTGTAAAATGCTCAAGAAACTTTCCGGCGGTTGCACTTCCACCAATTACTCCTCCAATATTTTTCATATCCGCAACATCACTTTTCAGCATGTCGGCATATTCTTTCCAGTAAGGAATTTCCCAGAGACGTTCGGCGGTATTTTCTCCGCAAGCAATTAATTCCTTTCTGTATTTAGTATCATTTCCCATCAATGCACTTCCAAGAGTTCCAGTAATTACTGCTGCAGCTCCTGTTAAAGTAGCAAGATCAATAACCAGTTCCGGATCATACTTTTTCGCATAACTTAATGCATCGGCCAAAAGTAATCTGCCTTCTGCATCTGTATTTAATACTTCAATGGTAGTCCCATTATGCATGGTAATAACATCATCAGGAACAAGTGCATCAGAATTAATTCTGTTATCAGTTGACGGTATCAATCCAATACAATGGATAGGTAATTCATTTTTTACAATTGCGTAAAATGCTCCTATTACAGCCGCTGCACCGCACATGTCCATTTTCATTCCACTCATAGAACCGGCACCTTTTAAACTATAACCACCAGTATCGTAAGTAACGCCCTTGCCAACAAAAACCAATGGTTTTTTATTTTTTGCGTTTGCAGGATGATATTCTAAAATAGAAAAGGTTGGAGGTACCGAACTTCCTAAATTAACTCCTAATAACCCACCCATGCGCAAGGCTGCTATCTGACTCTTATTTAAAACTTCAGCTTTAAAATTAAGTGAACGGCTAAGGTCCAGAATATTTTCCCCGAGCTGAACAGAATTTAATCCTATTACAGGTTCATTGCCCAAATTTTTCGCAATTTCATTTGCCCGGATAATATTATTAAGTTCTGCTAATTCTGAATCATTAATTTCATGATCGTTCAAGAATACATTTTGAAGTGAATTTTCCTTTTTTTCTGATTTGTATTTAAGAAATTGGTAGTTGGATAGTGCTACTCCCTCGGTAAATGCCAATAACTCAAACTTTGAAATGGTGTCTGAGGCTCTTACTACCAAAACGGAGTTGCTCTTTTCGTAATTGATCCTTTTTGCGATTACTCCTCCTTTCAACCTGGCCTCTTCCATCAATTCTGCGTCACTTTTATCCTGTTTATCCTTCAAAATGGATACTATCAACATGGAAGTTTCGCTGTAGAAGGAAATGTAACCATTATCCCTTTCCTTCAATTTTTGTGATATGATATTTTGCCGAGATTTTAGCATGGGATGTGACAGGTCACCCTCATTTCTGATCAATATAACTTCGACAGAATCGGTATTAGAAGCAGTTTTACTTAGAACGGCAGTCATTTTCTTGAGGTTAATTCAAATTAATTTAACTGCAAATTTACATGAATAGGCATGGAAAGTGAGATATTTTAGTAGCAAAATGTGACATTAAAAACGGGGTGGTTTTTATAGCTGAATTATCCTGTTTGCAGAATTTCCCTTGTTTTTTGACAGCCAACCCGTTAAAATTCGCTGCACATCCGGAGTATCGGGCCGCCACTTCACCCTTTCCTTAAGAAGATCGGGATCGCCATTGTAATAATCGCTGGAGAAGTACCCAAACCCCAAATAGTGACCTTTTTCTATGTATACAACACTTTTTTCCTCTATGGTCCTTCCCCTATCGATTATAAAATAGGTATGTTCCTCCTGCTCAAATGAATGAATGGCTTCAATAGCCCTCTCGTTGTAACAGGATGTTGATTCTTTATTTGCGCAAGCTCCTTTGCATAACCCGATCTCATGGTTATAACAAGCTTTTAATGTTTTTTGCAAATGACAATACTTTGCGCAAAGCTCATATTCCAACATTTTTTCCTGCAAAAAACTTCTGGCGCTCAAAATGTCGGGGAATACTTTAAGCACCTCTTTTTTAACATTATATCGCTCAATGGCTAAATGCACATATCCCTTTTGATCAATATATTTAAAAATGCAATAATTGCGATCCCATAATTTTTGTGCATTATTGAATTTTGGAAATTTGCGTTTAATTTCTTCACTTTCCAATAACAGTGCTATTAATTCATTGCCTGTTAATTCATAACTAATATCATACACCGAATTGCGCAGGTCATTTTCTTTTCCGTGGTTATCAGCATAGGTAAAATGTCCCCAAACACGACTTTTTATATTTATGGCTTTTCCTACGTAAATAATATTGCCATTCTTATCGTGAAAATAATATACGCCTGGAGCTTCCGGTAGTTTATCCAAAACTGCTTTATCGAGGTTTGGCGGATGATGTTGCTCCTTGGAGGTTTTTTTCAGGGCGGTTGTAATGTGATTTTCAGAATCTTTTTCGAGTAACATCGAAAATAATTTTGTGGTTGCATATGCATCTCCCTGTGCTCTATGTCTGTTTTCAATTGTAATACCGAGGTTATCACATAATCTTCCCAAACTATAACTCCGGTGTCCGGGAAATATTTTTCTGCTTAATCTAACAGTACATAATTTTTTTGTGCGCAGTTCAAAACCATTTTCACCTAAATGATTTTTTAAAAAACCGTAATCAAAGCCTGCATTATGTGCAACAAATATTTTGTCGTGCAACATGCTGAATATTTCAGGAGCAACATCTTCAAAAGCCGGAGCGTTTTCCACCATTTCATTTGTGATGCCCGTCATTTGAATTATAAAGTGAGGAATTTCACTTTTCGGATTGATAAGTGAATGCCATTCATCAACAATTTTATCTCCATTATGTACATAAATTGCAACCTCAGTAATGCAATTGTAACTTGCATTTGTTCCGGTGGTTTCTATATCAACAATCGCGTACATTCTGCTGCAAAGGTAGATTTTTGTTGTGAATTAATTGCTACTTCCCAATGTGCTTTAAAGCTATATTTAGACCCGTTTTATTGCGATGCAGCTCTTTACATCGAAATTCCCTTTCCCGGTTATAAGCTCTAAAATAATTAATTGGATGATTTTCAGAAATCTCGCTGTTCGTTAATAACAGCAGGGAAATGTCCAATATCGGGAAACGGATATTACAATAATATATTATCTTGGTTCCATGATTAGTGGCATCAGGAACTTTTTTAAATTAATTTATACGATCTATACAGCCTGTATATTTTTTATTTCTCTCCTCATAACCATGCCCTTCTTTTTTATTTTTTCATGGACATTGGGAAAACATGCACTGGGTCCAATTGTATTTTTATGCAGATGTATAGCATATAGTCTCATGATATTTTGTGGCATCATTTATCGCTTTCATAGAAATGAAAAAACCGATAAAAAAAGACCTTATGTTATTGTTGCAAATCATCGTTCAAATCTCGACGCTCCGGCAGCTGCAATTTCGTGGCCGGGAAGGGTGCGTTATCTGGCAAAAAAAGAATTATTAAAAATACCTTTGGTCGGACAGATATTTTCTGTCACCACTGTTAATGTTGACAGAAGTAGTCGTGAAAGTAAATTAAAAAGTGTGGAATTATTAAAAAAATATTTATTGGGAGGAGATAATATTTTT
>JAYSYX010000024.1:0-16419 GCA_043727235.1 Bacteroidota bacterium | reverse complement strand
ATTTTATTTTTGGAATTTACACTGGTTGCACTAATGTGTTGTTGCAATATTTCGATCCGATAGCTACTTGCAAATTAATAGAAAAATATAAGGTGACTAACACATTTTTTGCTCCTGTAATGATGCAGGTAATTTGTAGTTTAGATGAAATTGAAGAGTATGACCTTAGCTCCTTACAAAATATTCAATACGGAGGTTCCCCAATTAGTGTAGAACAATTGGTATTATGTTATAGAACTTTTAATTGTTTTTTCACTCAGGGTTATGGACTCACAGAAACATCCGGAATAGCAACGGCACTATGTTTTGACGATCATGAAAAAATCTTATTAAAGGATGATCCTGAACTAAGAAAATTATTGCGATCTGCAGGAAAACCTTATGCAGGTATTGAAATAAAGATCATAAATGAAAATAGCGAGACCGTTTCGGTGAATGAACCTGGAGAAGTTTGTTTAAAGGGAAATGTTGTAGCCCAGGGATATTGGAGATCGACAGGGGAAAATGAAAAAACATTTCAGACGGATGGTTGGTTACTTACAGGTGATATGGGATACATGGATGAAAATGGATATTTATTTTTGGTCGACAGAAAAAATGATCTTATAATTTCAAAGGGAATTAATATTTATCCTGCCGAAGTTGAAATGGTAATTAATCAGCATCCGCAAATAAAAGAATGTGCAGTAATTGGAGTGCCACACGAAACACATGGTGAAAATATTTGTGTTGTAGCGGTAGTAAATAATCTACATCTACTCTTATCTGAATTAAGAACCTGGGCAAAAGATAAACTCGCAGATTATAAATTACCTGCTCGTCTGGAAATTGTAAATGAACTTCCCAGAAATCCAACAGGAAAAATATTGAGAAAAGAATTGCGTATCTTATTTAAATAATATCAATTAAAAATAATTAATTAATTTTCCTTTCTATGAGAATTGTTGAACCCGGAACATTACCAGCACTGGGAATTATTCCCGAGTATATGTATGCGCAGGTTCTTCGCCAAAAAAGATATGGCGAACCGAAAGATGCTTTTCAAATGGAAGAAATTAAAATCCCCGAAATTAAGGAGGATGAAGTTTTAGTTGCAGTAATGTCGGCGGGATTAAATTATAATTCTGTCTGGGCAGCAAAAGCTTATCCGCTTGATATAATAGATCTGAGGCAAAAACGCGGCGATTCCACCGACGATTTTCAAATTTTGGGTTCTGATTGTTCCGGTATTATTTATAAGGTTGGTTCTTCGGTGAAGGATTTGAATGTGGGTGATGAAATTGTAGTTCAAGGTGGTTGGTATGATAAGAATGAAGAACATAATCTAAAAGGCGGCGATCCAACTGTTTCCCGTTCATTTCGAGCCTGGGGCTATGAAACCAACTATGGTTCCTATGCTCAGTTTTGCGTTGTAAAGGACTTCCAGTGTTTGCCAAAACCCAAACATTTGAGTTGGGATGAAGCGGCAGTTTACATGGTGAGCGGAGTTACTGCATACAGAATGCTCAATCATTATGCACCTCACAATGTAAAACCTAATGATATTGTATTGATCTGGGGTGCATCCGGTGGTTTGGGCTCTATGGCGATTCAACTGGTAAAAAATGCCGGAGCGATTCCTATTGGGGTCGTTAATTCGGAGGCAAAACGGCAGTTTTGTCAAAATATGGGCGTTTTGGCCATTAATAGATCAAATTATAAACATTGGGGGCCATTATTTTCGGAGGACCTGAAGCCGGAAAATCAGCAAATATGGAGGGAAAAAGCAAAACCTTTTGTAAAGGAGTTTTTAAAACTGACCGATGGCAGATTTGCGAATATTGTTTTGGAACATACAGGGGAAGATACTTTTCCAACCTCACTTTACATATGCGACAAAGAAGGTATGGTGGTAACCTGCGCCGGAACTTCAGGATATTTAGGCAGCTTCGATCTAAGATATTTATGGTTATATAATAAAAGAATACAGGGTTCCCATTATGCAAACCCCGAGGAATGTATCTTGTTAAATAACCTCGTGACAAATAGATCTGTATTTCCGGTTTTATCAGGATTTTCTACTTTCTCCAATTTACCTTCAGCATTGCAGGACATGTCTGAAAATAAACATCTTCCCGGTAGTATGGCGGTAAGAATAGGCCATTAAGCAATTGTTAACTCAGGTCATTGCCATTTTTGAAAAAAGGAAGTAATTTTGAATAATTCTAAATAGAACGATTTCATTCACTATAAATAGTGAATATGAGGCAAATTGTAACATTTTTTTTTTTATTAATATAATTATTGCTAAGATTGCACCGCACACACACACTAATATTTCTACATGAAAAATCTTTCCCGAAAGAAAAAGGAGTCTTCTGGTATCGACTTCATTGAGATCAATGGTAATAAATTATCACTTGATGAAATAGTTTTAATTGCTAATAAAAAAGGAGTAGCAAGGCTAACTGAAGATGAACATATTATTGACAGAATAAATAAAAGTCATCATTTTATTCAACAGGCATCTACTAAAAGAAAACCTATCTATGGTGTAAATACCGGGTTTGGAGGAATGGCAACACATATTTTGAGTCATGAAGAAACTCAAAGACTTCAGGACAATCTGTTATATTTTTTAAAAACAGGAACCGGTGAATTCTTACAGGATAAATATGTGCGTGCTGCAATGTTAATTCTTTGTAATGCATTAGTAAAAGGTACATCGGGATTACGGTATAAAATTATTGAACGATATGTTTTTTTCTTAAATAATAATATTGTTCCGCGGGTGCACGAATTAGGTTCCATAGGTGCAAGTGGTGATCTGGTGCCACTTTCTTATATAGCCGGTGCAGTAACCGGAAATGCAGAATGTTTTAAGGTGATGCATGAGGGTGAGGAAAAATCGGGTGTAACTATTTGTAAAGAATTTAATTTAGAAAATATACACTTGCAACCAAAGGAGGGGTTGGCATTGGTAAACAGTACAGCAATGCTTACCGCCGTTGCTGCATGTAATTTAAAAGAATTAAAAACACTCTTTGCTTTATCATTACATACCCATGCTTTAATGCTTCAGGCATTAATTGCATCTGTGCAACCTTTCGATGATTTTATTCACCAACAAAAACCCCATGCAGGTCAATTATTTGTTGCGAAAATATTTAGAAATTTATTAAAAGGATCATCACTTGTTCGAAAAAACGGAGAATTAATTGCCGGAGAATCCAGGTTATATCAGGACAGATATTCGATTCGTTGTATTCCACAATTTTTAGGTCCGGTTGTAGACGGAATTAAAACAATAAATAAACAAATAGAAATAGAAGCGAATTCTGTTACGGATAATCCATTGATTGATATAGAAAACTACCAGCTGATACACGGAGGGAATTTTTTGGGTGAATATATTGCTATCGCAATGGACCAGACCCGACAATATATCGGATTGATCTCCAAACATCTGGATGCACAAATTGCCATGTTGGTGATGCCTGAATTTAATTCCGGATTACCTTCCTCCTTAACGGGAAACAGCACTAACCAGATCAATATGGGTCTAAAAGGTTTGCAGATCACCGCGAATTCCATCATGCCAATGTTATTGTTTTATGGAAATAGTATTGCAGACAAATTCCCGACACACGCCGAACAATTCAATCAGAATATTAATAGTCAGGGATTTAATTCCGCACTTTTAACCGCTAAATCAATTGATCTTTTTAGAAAATATATATCAGTTTCTTTAATCTTCGCTGTGCAGGCGGTAGATCTGAGAGTACGAAAAATGGATAAAGATTTTAATGTTAAAGAACATTTGTCGCCAGAGACATATAAAGTATATCAAGCAATAATGCAGATATGCGACAAACCCGAAAATGGAAAATTGCCATTTATATTTAACGATAATACACATCCCCTCGACAATTATTTGAAAAGAATTGAAACCGATATAAATCAAACAGGATTGCTCGAAGAAGCCTGTTCTGATACTTTAATGGATCTTGAGCAATTTATTAATATGGCTTAATAATTATGAATGTAAGTTATTATTTAAGGGACAAAGCAATTTCGCACCCTGATAATCTTTTTATTAATGATATGGAGAAAGACTTTACTTTTTCCGAGATAGAAGTGCTGTCCAATCGTTTAGCAAATTTTCTTTTGGAAAAAAAAGTTAAAAAAAGAGATAAAATTGTTCTGCAACTTTATAATTCCGTTGATTTTGTAATTTTATACAGTGCAGTTATCAGATTGGGTGCCATAGTTGTCCCAATAGGTGTCACTTTAACTTCCAGAGAGATAAACGGCATTCTTAAGGATTGTGATCCCTACTTATTTATTCAGCATAGGTCATTACAGAATTCAGAAATAAAATTTGAACGAGAAATTGTAGTGTTCGACGAAATGGAATTGTGTTCTACCGGGAACCTAAATATCTGCGATCAGTTTTCAACAACGTTTGATATAGTTGATATGAACTTGAATGATCCATTTGGAATTTTATATACTTCCGGCACTACCGGTGAACCTAAGGGAATATTGTTATCGCATGGCAATATTGAATCAAATATGAAGGCAGCTCAGAAATGTTATCAAAGCTCCTTAAATGACAGCACAATTTTATTTTTGCCATTATCACATTGTTTCGGATTAAATGCTATTTTAAATTGCATGATCTATAGTGGCACATCGATATATATTATCCGCAGATTTAATTTAGATCAATTATATCAGACTTTGGATAAACAGAATATCACAATGTTTTTTGCAGTTCCTTTTGTTTATAATTTATTGCTGAAGAAATTATCAGCGAATAAATTGTTTGATAAAACGTCATATTTCTTTTCTGCAGCATCTAAACTGGCTTTGGAAACTGAAAAAAATTGGTTGCAGCGTTTTGATCGGCCTATTTATCAAGGATATGGATTAACGGAAACCTCTCCTTTCGCAACATATGTTCCAAGGGGTGATTATATGAAGGGTTCAGTAGGTATTCCGGTTGCGGGAGTTGAAATAATGGTGGTAGATGAAAACAGACAAAAAGTTATTGGAAATACAACAGGAGAGATCGCGATTAAAGGACCAAATGTAATGTTGGGATATTATAATCAACCGCAAACCACACAAAAAGTATTGCAGGATGGTTGGTTTTATACCGGAGATGTTGGTTTTTTAAATGAGCACAATCAATTATTTATTGTGGATAGAATTAAGGATATGATCATTGTAAAGGGAGAGAATGTTTATCCGAGTGAAGTGGAGAATGTAATACTGGAGTTGCCTGTTGTGGAAGAAGTTGCAGTTTATGGAATAATTGACGAGATGCAGGAAGAATATATAAAAGCAAGAATTGTTTTAAAATCGGGAGAAAATATGCATGTAGAATTAATTATGGAACATTGCAAAAAAAATCTCGCCAATTTTAAAGTTCCACAATATTTCAGTTTTGCAGAGTCGCTGCCTAAGAGTCCTTCCGGGAAATTGTTAAAAAGAGTAATGCGGGAAGAAGATATCGTAAAATCCGGGTTTCTGCGTAGGGGAGAAGCTTAACATTAATTCGCTTGCGAATGTTTCATTTCTATGTCATGCAGGTGCACGAATTATTTTGTGTTTTCCCAACAAAGTATTGGATTTTAAATAACCCCTTTCTCAATAAGTTCCCGTTTCAATTCCCCGCTGAATTTTTTTGATCCATATATATTCAGATGCACAGTATCTTTCCATAGATCGTCGGTATAATTAGAGGTATCAAAATAAATAGAAACCACATTTTCAAATTGTGAATCCAGATCATTAAAATAAAGCAGCATTTCCTCAAAATTAGCCACTGTTTTTTTTGCACTTTTATGATAAGGACTCACTACAAAAACGAACTTTCTTTTCGGATTCTGTTTTATCATTTGCAGTAACGCTTCGTGCGCTAAAGAATCAATTTCAAAATGTAATTTTTTTGTTTCGCGTGCAGTAATTCTTTTTTGAAGTGAAGCTGTTGTTGTTTTCTTAGTATCAAAAACACCTCCTTTTATATATTCTGTATTTGCAGCATTATTTTTTGCATTTATTAATGGTTTAGCATAATCGGTGTAAAATCCAAAATAACGCAAACCTGGGATTTGGTGATACATTCGCAAACGACCATTTTTCTCTAAAAAGCTTTTTATCGTGTCATTTTTATTTATAAATGGAAGATAGGTTTCCATGTTAATATTTTCGTAAGCATTGTGCTTAAAAAAATCATGGTGTATGTCGATAATAATTGGAGTTGATTTATTTTTCTCTAATTCCGGTTGTAACAATAATTGAATTACCTCAAAACTTGCATTCGGCATACCGTAATTATAAAAATCAGCTCCCAATGAGTCGCAAAAAAAACCTTTTTCAGCGCGGGAACTTCCAAACACCGGCACTTCAACAGGATGAGATTCGTAAAATAGTCGCTGAATTTTATTCGTATTGCCCGTTTCAATACTTGTTGTGAACCGATTAGTAAAGATTGCATCAGCACCGATGGAAATTACTCCCAGAATGGCACTTGTAATTCCTATAAATTTTATAAGACCAAATTTAGACACCCTTTACATTTATTTCAACAGGTTATTTATTAAATCTGAAAAGGAGACCTCCGAAAAACAGGAAATTTTATTTATATTCGATCCTAACCTTCAAGGTATACCAAACTCTAACTTTTATATCTTTTTGTTTTCCGGGAATCCATTTTGGCATTATGGAAATAACACGCAACACTTCTTCATCAAATTCTGGATTTACCGATTTAACTATTTGTGCATTTGAAATAGAGCCGTCTTCATTCACAATAAATTTAACAAAGATATTTCCTCTTCCACAATCTTCAAATTCTTCACAACCCGTATTAAAATTATTGAAGATGAACATATTCAATGAATCTGTTCCGCCCGGAAATACAGGCATTTGTTCCACGAAAGTAAATATAGGAGCTAATGTATCCCTCAAGGCAGGAGATTTAGCTTCTTCAGAGTAAGTAGCGGCATCTTCCGATTTTGTTGTATTATCTTTTATCTTTTTATTTTTTTTCAGGAAAACACCATCCTGATCATCAAGATTTTTTTCTTTTGATCCTGATGCAGGTTCCGTGATAACTTCACCAAGAACTACCATTTTTTCGGCCTCTGCAACTTCTTGTACATTTATTTCAGTTGTTGAAAGTAACGCATCCTGCTCTACAATAATGGGAGGAGTTATGATCATTTCTGTTGTAACTGATTTTTCAGGTTTACCATTGTCAGCATAACCAAAATCATACATAGCTTTTCCTTCCGTTTCGGTTTCATTATAATCAGTTTTTGATCTGTTATAATAAACAGCAGACTCTTTCTTTAGATCTTCCATGGAAATAGAATCACTTGATGCACTCCCACTTCCCATGTCGGAACTATCGTCGAGAATAAAAGCCTCACTGTTTTTATCTGCTTTAATTATTGTTTGTTGTGAGGCAATTTCATTTTCATCTTGTTGCTTTTTATTTAGATTATCAATGATAACCCACGACATTCCTAAAAATAAAATAATACTGGCAGCCGCTGCGTATTTGCGAATATTTGCAGAAAAAATATTTGTTTTTCGGCCCGATGTTGCGGAATCCACTTTTGCAAAAATAGAGTTTAGTGCATTCTCAACAGTATTAATATCAGCACCTCGTATTCCATCCACGGCATCTTGTAAAAATGGATCCTGTGCAATTAATTTTTCGATACGAAGTTTTTCCGTTTCGTTTAATTCGTTGCGCAGATAAGCAAACAATTTTTCTTTGTTTATCAAACCACCTTTTTCAATATGTAATTTATGTTCAGACATTTCTTTTTTCCAAATAAATTTTCAGGTTTCGTTTTCCGTTTTGAATATAACTTTTAACCTGATTTAATTCATATCCCGTAATTTCAGCAACTTCTACATAACTTTTGTTTTGCAGGTAAAACAACTCTACACAAATTTTTTGTTCAGAATTCAGTTTTGTTATCCCTTCTTCCAGCTGCTGTAGTTTTACTTCCTTCAAATCTACATCATCAAGATGCCCAATAAGGTCATTTTCCACAGATTTTTCGTCATCATCCTCACTGGAATTGATTTTTATTTCTACTGTTTCCTTTCCTTTCTGTTTGCGCAACTGCATCAGACACTGATTCTTGGTTACCATGTATAACCATGATTTGAAATGTTCCACCTCGTGTTTTTTAAGATCCGTGAGCAACTTTTCAAATACTATCATGGTCATATCCTGTGCTTCTTCCCCACTTTTCAAATACTTCAAACATACCCCCAAAACCAAGTGGGCGTAGCGTTTGAACAGTTCTCCAACATAGTTATTGTCGCCCGTGCGTTTATATTCAGCGATTAAAACAGTATCGTCGAGGGTGTTCACATTTTTTGACCTTGAAAAAAATAATTGGAGCACAGGAGCTTTCTATTATTACAGATATAACGCTATAAGCTTCAAAAGTATCTAATAATTGGCAGGTTTTGAAGCATTATTTGACCGCCACAACAACACGAATACCAGAAATTATTCAACAGGCTGCGTAACATGGGTATCTGGAGTATCCCCATCCTTTTTATGAGATTCATGTGGATTCCAGCCGATTGTTAACATCAATACTGCAAATCCTATCACATACCCAACAATTACATGCCATCCTCCTTTAACCCAATTGGAAACTGATTTAGCTTCCGGATACATATTGGAAATTGCCACACCGGCGGAAGATCCGAACCAGATCATACTCCCACCAAACCCTACGGCATAGGCCAACACACCCCAATCGTAACCCATTTGATCGAGTGCGAGTTTTGTAAGAGGAATATTATCAAATACAGAAGAAATAAATCCTAAAGAAAATGTTGTTTGCCAAGTAGCAGCAGGCAATTGATCAACAGGCATCATGGAAGCACAAAGTACCAATGTAAGCAAAAAGAGCGATCCTGGAATGGCCTTCATTAATTCCACCCACTTAATTTTAATGAAAAATGAACCAATTAATATAGCCGCCCAAACACCGGCTGAGGGAAATTCAAGGACAAAATTTGTAATAATTGCACCAATCAGTATTAGCAAACAAACGATCAAATTTTTATATTTTATTTTAGGAGCCTCATAAGCACCCTTTAAAATGGGATGATATTTATGCTGTTGCAGGGAAGCAAATACGCCAAAAAACAATAATGCGGGAATTGCTGCAGCATAGGCGTGAATTACATCCCATGGGCTAACCCCATCTATCCACATCATTGTTGTTGTGGTATCTCCCAACACAGAACCACTTCCCCCCGCGTTGCTCGCAGCAACAATTCCGGCTAAATAACCGATATGTACCTTCCCTTGAAATACGATATGTGCAATGCTTCCTCCAATCAACGCAGCAGCGATATTGTCGAGCAAAGAAGAAAGCACAAAAATAAATATCAGGAGAAAAAATGGACCCTTCCAGTCGTCAGGTAATATTTTGGGCAATAATTTTGGTATCAGCGACTCTTCAAACAAATTTGCGAGAATGGCAAATCCGAGCAGCAAGCCCAGTAAGTTTAGCAGTATAGACGATTCTTCCCATAAATGATGTTGCAGATCAAATTGCAGAAAACCCAATTTTAATATCAGGATTGAAGTAAGACCTATCAAAGCAACTCGCAAAGTGTATTTATGAAAGATGGCAACACCGAGTAGCGTTAAGGCAAATAAAATAAATTCGAGGGGAATTCCCGAAAAGGTGATTGGATCAGTTGACCCTCCTGAAGCAAAAGTAAGTAGCGGGGAGATCAATGAAATTATCGTAAAAACAAATTTTCGGATCATCTTCCTATTATTTCAAGCCGCAAAAGTAAACATAATTGCACTTCGAAAAATCAACATGTGGAAATGTACTGTGTTGCATGCAATGTTATGTATTATTTTTGTACAGTTGCCTTAACACATGTCGGATACACTTAAAACATTTTTGGAAAAAGCGGAGCTTAAAGCATTCGATGCGGAGCATAAAAGAAAATTGCTCTTTAATATCGGAAAATACAATGCAACGGTAGTTCAGGGAAAAAAACAATACAGCGATCTTGAATATGTTCGCAAAAAGGCGAAAAATATTAAGTGGAAGGTGATGGAAAATCTCGATAAGTACCTTATCGAATTTGAAACCAATTTCACAGCAAACGGCGGAAAAGTAATTTGGGCGAACGATGAGAAGGAAGCCCAGCAGGAGATCCTTAAGATCATGCAGAAAAAAGGAGCTCGTACTGCAGTAAAAGCCAAGAGCATGGCTACTGAGGAAATTCATCTGAACGAATTTTTAGAACATCACGGAATAGAAAGTATAGAAACAGATCTTGGAGAATATATTCAGCAATTGGA
The DNA here is from genome assembly GCA_043727235.1 of Bacteroidota bacterium. GTDB lineage: Bacteria > Bacteroidota > Bacteroidia > Chitinophagales > BACL12 > UBA7236. The sequence continues at coordinate 6,062 of JAYSYX010000024.1, read as the reverse complement.
TGGTGAAGCTCCTTATCATATTGTTACTCCTGCAATGCATAAAAGCAAGGATGATGTTGCTAAATTATTTCATGAAAAATTAGGAACAAGTCTCGATCTCACCGCTGAAGAATTAACGTTGGTAGCAAGAGTAAATTTGCGTCAAAAATATATTACTGCGGATGTTGGTTTCAGTGGTGCCAATTTTATTTTACCAGATATAGGTGGAATTGCAATAACGGAAAATGAAGGCAACGGAAGATTAAGTACAAGTTTTCCCAAAACCCATATCGTTGTTGTTGGAATAGAGAAAATGATTACGAGTGTAAATGACTTGAGTTTATTTTGGCCTTTATTATCTACATATGGAACGGGACAAAAAGTAACTGTTTACAATACTATTTTTACCGGACCCAAAAAAGAAATTGAAGTGGATGGTCCTGAAGAAATGTATGTTATACTTTTGGATAATGGTCGCTCCACTTTACTTGCCGAAGAAAAACAACGGGAAGCATTATATTGTATCAGATGCGGATCTTGTTTAAATGCATGTCCAGTATATAAGAACATTGGAGGACATGCATATGGTACTACCTATTCCGGTCCTATAGGTTCCATTATCTCTCCACATTTTAAAGGGATGGAAGAATTTAAGCATTTGAGTAATGCGAGTTCCTTATGTGGAAATTGCACGGAAGTGTGTCCAGTTAATATTGAGTTACACAGTCTTTTATTATACAATCGCAACGAAGCGGTAGAAAAAGGATACAGCACTTTTACGGAAAGAATGAGCTGGAAAATCTGGCGCAGTTCGATGCTGAGCCGAAAAAGAATGGAAAAGCCAAGCCCCGGGATTAAGAATATGGTTTTAAATATGTTGTTTAAAAATTCTTGGGGAAAACGCAGAGAGATGTTTAAAATAGCTCCAAAATCCTTCCATAAAATGTGGATGGAGAAACATCCGCCAACGGAATGATATTATCTTTTGGGCAATAAATAATTTTATAAGTTCGTTTTGAGGGAAACAGCACCGTATGCGTACTTTCCTTTTTCACTCCCTCTTACTTATTTATGTAACCCTATCTGCGCAATCACAACCAATGTCTATTTCTCTGTTTTTTGAAAAGGCAGATTACAATTTATCACCCGCTCAAAAATTGCAATTAGAAGAATTTAAAGAATTAACACTTGATTCGGGATACAATGCAATTTTTTTAAAAGGGTATGCCGATATTGATGGAAGCGATCTTTCAAATATGGAGTTATCGCAATATCGCGTAACCGCCGTTCAACAACATTTAGCAAACAGTAAATATTTAATTGAATCAAAATTTTACGGCGAAAAAGAAGCGATAAATAAAAATAAAACAGAAGAACAAAAATCACTCAACAGACGCGTGGATGTCATTTTCTGGACAAATTATAAATTATCGCAGAAAAAAAAGAAATCGCAGATATATACATTTGCTCCAAATAGAACTATTGAGTTTACGGCAGCAGAGGGAACAAAAATTAAAATTGCAGGTAATTCTTTGGTGTATGAAGAAGGAGGACAAGTTCCCTTAGGTGATATACAAATTGAGATCACAGAATTTTATTCCATGGCGGATATAATAGATAATAAATTGTCAACTACATTTAATGGACAACTCCTTATTTCTGATGGCATGATCAATATTGAAGCAACTAGAAATGGAAAACAATTGCGATTGCAAGGTGGTGCAACTATGGAAGTTGGTTTTGCTGACAGGGAAGAAAATGACGGATTCGGATTATTTTATGCCACGGAAAATGGCAATGGAGATATTTCTAATTGGGTGCCTGCCGTTAATCCCTCGGCAATTGATAAAGAATGGACAATTCACGGTTCCAAATTATTTTTAACTGACACGGTGGAAAAATGGAGGAGTAAATTTGATTATAATAATTTTGGACAACGTGTGAAAGTAACTGAACGATGGGAGGAAACAAAAGGTACATGGTTGGATACATTAATGATAGATAAAACGATCAATACAAATAAAATTATATTACAGGCAACAAAATTGGGTTGGATAAATTGTGACCAGAACTTTTTTAAAGAGAATAAACCAACAGTAAATCTCTATGTTCAAATGGATAATGATGTTAAATCTGAAATTGTAATGATCTTTAATGATAAGAAAGCAATGATAACACCATCAAAGGATGCGACAGGGAATTATTATTTTAGCAATGTTCCCTCAGGTGAAGAAGTTACCATAACAGGTATTGGTTCAGGGGATGGAAAATTATATTTTACCAAAAAAGAATTGGTTACCTCCGCTCAAAATATTACACTCAATTTTGAAGAAACCACGATAAAAAATATACAGGAACAGCTTGCCGGTTATAATTAACCATTTATTTTAATGGGCAAAATTAATTCTTGACACTGAAACGATATCATGATCAATCAGAATAGATAATTGGTCATAATGTCACCCTTCTCAAATATGGGGGAAACTTCGGTTTGTAACTTTTATAATAATATAAAACTTTACGTGGTTCCTTTCAATATCAGAAATATACTTCATCCACAGTTTTAATAAATTCATAGATCACAATACTCATTGCAATCAACCTTTGGGGAAGTGTAGAATAATTTTAACAATATGTAAAGGTAAAATTTGTGCAAACCGCCGGTTGGGGGTAACAAAATGTAAATGCATAATCGCTGGAAAACCCGTGTAATGGTGGCATTATATCACTCTATAAAAATACGTTTCAAGCTGTGCTCCCCCACATTTTCGATACGCAACAATTTTTGTCGGGGCTAAAACAAATCAAAACCTCAAAAACATCGTATATAGATTAAATAATGATAAAAAGCTGACAATAACAGACTTTGGGATACAAATGGAACTATGATAGAGCTTCAATTTTGTATTTGATAAGTTTTTAAGTCAGCGACATTTTTACACTTAATATAACGCACATGTTCCACATTAAAAATATCGATCACGCCATTGCCAGAATTGTAACAGGAATCGCATTGACCTTTCCCGTGGCATATATTCAATCCATTTCCTTTTTTAAAGGGCAGAAAATTGTTGCTATTTGTAGTTGGAATGCTGATTCCCGCAAACCGGAATTTCAGTATTTTGAGTCGGGATCTTTTTCCTTTTCCGTCAATGCTGATCTGCAGTCAATATTGGTAAGTGCGGTAGATATTGAAGGCAATGAGCTGAATCTTACTTCGCCAGTTGCAGCAGTGCAATACTCGATCCAATAACTTTTTTCATACTTGTATAGTGCAGGGGTTGCTTGAGGAGGGCAACCCCTTTTTGTTTAACTTAAAATGTGATCAAATGTTTATTTTAACTCCCATGTAGATCACTCAAAAAAATATAAAAAAAGGCGACTTGAGGAAGTCGCCTTTTAGTTTGAATAACAACTGGAGAATCATTATTCAGCCCAAACCTTCCGGAAAGGGAATAATTTGGTTTTCATGGGAATGTTTTGATGGGAACCCCCTTAAAGTGTTTTACAGTTGGTTTTCATGGGGATATTGTGTTTCATACTCAAAGAGACCTATTTCAAATTGATCTCACAACCCACTTTGAGCGAAACAACATAAATACCTTGTGAAGTAGTGTTCTAACTTAGCGAAGTGACTTATAAATATTAAAGAGAATCTGCTTTTGAAGCCGGTGAAAGATTTACTTGCACCAAAGTGCCCTGCTCATCCGCGTTTAGTTCAGTTTTATCATGTATAATAATATTGGCCTGATATCCGCTTAATTTGTTGAGCAATTCCAACCTTTCCCGAATCATCTGAATGCCGAGAGAATTGTGGTCCGTTTTTTTACGTTTTTTACTTTCGTTAATGCCAATGCCATTATCATCTACCAGAACCTTGATAGTTCCATTCAACTTTTCGAAGGATATGTTCAGATTTCCATTTCTGTTTGCCGTGAGTAAACCATGCCAAAGTGCATTTTCTACCAGTGGCTGGATAACCATATTTGGGATTTCAATTGGTTCATTTTGCAAAAGCTCATCCACTGTTATTTTGTAACTAAGTTTTTTTCCGAATCGTACTTTTTCCAATTCGAGATAATAGTTCAATCTTTCCAATTCTTCACTTAACGGAACAAAAGTTTTTCCACCCGAGTCGAGCATCATACGAATGAGCCGCGCAAATTTTCCAAGATATTCTGTAGCCTCTTCTGTATTGTGTGCATTAATAAAATGCTGTATGGAATTAAGAGCATTAAAAATAAAATGCGGATTCATACTTGCAGCAAGAGCCTGATGCCGGAGTTCGGAAATTTTAGATTGCAATTCCAATTTTTCCTGTTGTTTTTTCCGCACCGCTTCAAATTGCCATCTTAAAATAAGGTAAGCAGAAAGAGCAATAATAAAACCTATAATTATTTTAAACCAGCTTGTTGCCCAAAATGGAGTTTGTACTGTTATGCTGAGCTTTGCAATTGGACCTTCCAGATCCCTTTCTCCGATTGATTTAAGATAGAGTGTATGTTTTCCGTATGGAACAGTAGCAAATTCAATTTGTCGACCAACAGCTGGTTGCCATTCTGCATCGTCAAATTTATATTGAAATTTTATCCCTTCAGGTGCTGAAAAGTGTATTGCTGAAAATCTGATCGTAAAGTTGTCGGTTGTATATGGCAGCACAATTCCTGCCTGGCTTTCCATATTTCGATAAATGGAATCCGGTGTTCTGATACTTTTTAATATGGCCGCCGGGGCATTAAATTTTGTTTTATTGAAGGCATCAATATTTATCCGCGACATTCCGAAGGTGGTTCCTATCCAGATATAATTATTCTTTTTGTCGTATTCGAGTGCATTAATTTCATCTGATAAAAGTCCGTTGCGTGTATCGAATTGCATTATAGCATCTCCATCCATAATATATAAGCCAGCTAATGTTCCTATCCATATCCTGTTATTCGCATCCATTTCAAAGGAGGTGATATTTTCAATATTTCTACCCCTTAAACTTTTAAAGGTTTCAAAACTTCCATTTTTATATTTCACTAAACCGTGGTCGGTTCCAATCAATAAGTTATTGTCGCTATCATACATGAATTTTGAAATGTTTGTGCTGTAAAAACCGGTGTCAATTTTTTGATATTTACCGTTTTTTTCGAGTATATAAAAACCATGTGTGGTGCCAATCCAGATTTTTTGGTTCTTGTCAAAAAATATTGCATTTATTCTGTTCCATACAGCAGTGGAATCATAAAATACCATGGAAGCTTTGCCAATTTCACCATCATTAACAGATGCGCGCCATAATTTTTTATCCCATTTACTGAAATAAATATCATTTCCGTTTATCATGGAGGCGCTTGTAATTAAATATGTTTGGTCAATACCATTCAATTTCCCATATGGTAAACTTGATCCATGGTCGTTAATACCTGCAATATTTACATACAGGTGGTTGTTATTTACATCCAATCCGCGAATAAATTCCAATGAACCCGGAAATAATTTTTGTTGTTTGATACTATTATTCTCTAAATAATAAAGTCCATCATAACTCCCGATATATAAATTCCCATCATCATCGGTTTCAAGAGCAGTAATAAATTCATTAATCAGTCCATCTTTTTTTGTGAAATTAGAACAATATAAATGGTGAATACAAAAAGCGCCTTTACCGTAGGTAGCCAACCAGATATTTCCTTCGGCATCTTCAAAGATCTTATTTACAGAAATTCCACTGATGCCTAATTTAGAGGAGATATCTGTTTCCAATCCATTATTTATTAAGATAAGATTATTTTGCGGAAAGGTAGCACACCAAATATTGCCATATCTGTCGGCCAGGATTCGGTTTATTATTCCTCCTAAATCCAATTTGAACTCTGTTGCAATATTATTCTCCAATTTGTAATAAACGCCATCTCCTCCGGCATAAATAACATTATTTAAAATCGAAATAGAAAATACCGGTTTATTAAAGCTTTTATTTACAGATTCTGCCTTCTGATCAGCTTTTACGCTGTATATTCCTTTATTTGTGCCTATTAAAATATTATCACCTTTCGCCTTGCAAATAAAATTCGGAATGATGCCTTGTTCTTCAA
>JAYSYX010000023.1:0-2340 GCA_043727235.1 Bacteroidota bacterium | reverse complement strand
ATAGTTTTATTCGGAGGGAGAACTATCAATGGTTAAATTAGCGTCTGCGACTGTGACTGCGACTGTTTTGTTAAAGGGGATGAAATTGTTGAAATAGTTTTATTCGGAGGAAGATCTATCAATTATTGAAATAGCGTCTGCGACTGAGACTGCGACTGAGACTCATTATTGCACTTTAACCCAATAAATGGCAACAATATATACTAATTGTGTGTTCATTATATCAAACTTGTTATTAAACTGATGGAGCAAAAAGATATTGACAGAATAATAGAAATGGCCTGGGAAGACAGAACCCCGTTTGAAGCCATCAAAATACAATTTGATATTTCAGAGGCAAACGTAATTGCACTGATGCGAAGAGAGTTAAAACGGAGCAGTTTTAATTTGTGGAGAAAGAGAGTGAATAGTGGTGTTAGCAAAAAGCATGCACAAAAAAGAAATGTTGATATGACACGTTTTAAAAGCAGTTTGCAAAAAGTGATCTCAAGGAATAAAATAAGCAAGAGATAAAATGAATGCGCTTTTTACTGCAGATTATAGCGCGATTCTTAACAAAATTGATTTAGTTGACCCTGTTCTATACGGAAAAAACAGAAACTACATTAATGGTGCAGTTAGCTATTTATCGCCTTACATATCAAGAGGTGTTATCAGTACCAAACATGTGCTAAATAACAAATTAAAAAGCGGATATAAAATACAGCAGATTGAACAATTTGTTAAGGAATTGTGTTGGCGAGACTATTTTCAACGTGTAGCTCAGCATAAAGAATTAAATAAAGAAATCAGGCAAACACAGCAACATGTATTAAATTATGAATTACCCGTTCAGATATCAGATGCGGCAACAGGCATACAAGGCATAGATACCGCAATTGAACAATTATATCAAACAGGTTATATGCACAATCATACCAGAATGTACACTGCTTCTTTGGTTTGCAATATTGCTAAATCACATTGGTATCATCCTGCCCAATGGATGTATTACCATTTGCTTGACGGAGATTGGGCCAGTAATGCCTGCAGCTGGCAATGGGTAGCTGGCGCCAACAGCAACAAAAAATATTATGCTAATCAGGACAACATTAATAGGTTCACTTTAACTAACCAGATTAACACCTATTTGGATAAATCGTATGAAGAATTAGAAAATATGGAACCACCGACGGCATTAAAGCTGACTCATAAATTCCTGCCGGAAATAAATTTACCTACAACCCAAAATATAAATATTGATCATACATTGCCCACCTTTATTTACAATTATTATAACCTGGATCCGCTTTGGCATAAAGGGGAGCCCGGCAATAAAATTTTGTTATTAGAACCTGATTTTTTTTCGCAATATCCGGTAAGTAAACGATGTATGGACTTTATGCAGGCTTTAAGTAAAAACATAAACGGTATGCAGCTGTTTGTAGGATCGTTCAAATCTTTTGCCGATAGTTATTCCGGAAAAAATATTTATTTTAAAGAACACCCTCTCAATATTGGCTATAAGGGTATCCAAGACCCCAGAGATTGGATTGCAGATAATGTTACAGAATACTATTCTTCCTTTTTTGGCTATTGGAAAAATGCACAAAAAGAATTAAATAAAAGAATATAAAAATGCAGATTATAATAAGGAAAATAGATTATTATCAGGTTAAGGTCAGGCAATTGTAAAACAATGAAAATTATTAAAAAAGAATTTTTACCTCAAAAAAATTGTGTAGTTTGCAACAGACCTTTTATGTGGCGAAAAAAATGGATAAAGGATTGGGATGAAGTAAAGTATTGTAGTGATAAATGCAGAATGAAAAAAGGAAGTATATGAATAAAACAGGCATCGTATTTCCACATCAATTATTCGAGCAAAATATTCTCATATCAACTTGTGATATTATTTATTTAGTAGAGGAATTCCTTTACTTTAGACAATATAATTTTCACAAACGGAAAATCGCCTTTCATCGCGCCAGTATGAAGTTTTATGAAAATTATTTGCTGTCAAAAAATATTAAAGTTATATATATTGATGCATTTAGTAAATTAGCTGATATCAGAAATCTGATTGTATATTTAAAAACAAAAGGAGTTTCTTCATTTGAATATATAGATACTACTGATTACTGGATGGAGCAAAGGATAAATTCCATTTCCAAGGCTCAAAATATGGAGATCGTAAAAAACAAGACCCCCTTATTTTTAAACTCCCCTACCGAATTAGTTGCATATTTTTCAGACAAAAAAAGAATGTTTCAAACAGACTTCTATAAAAAGCAGCGGCAAAACAGAAATATTTTGATGGAAAAAAATAATGACCCGGTTGGAGGAAAATGGACCTTTGAT
>JAYSYX010000022.1:0-2342 GCA_043727235.1 Bacteroidota bacterium | reverse complement strand
AAAAAAGGGTTTTATAAAAACAAAGAAGACCAGCACACACATCCCAACCATCACAATGCCAATTAAAATTTCACCGATATTTGGAATTAACATCGGCAAATAAATTGTAGCAATAGTAATTAAACCTATTGCGAGTATAAAAAGTAAAAAATATTTAAGATTGGGTGGAAAACGCATATGTGGATTAATATCAGAAACGAAATTAAATATTTCGTTTCAAAATTTTAAATTCATAGGGCAATAAGTTCATATTTGTCTCCAAAGTAATTTGGGATCCACTCATCAGATCTGTCCAGGTGCTTCCATTCAATTCGGCAGGAATGGGAAAATCTTTATTGAGGTTTTTCACATTTACTACAATAAGTGTTTCCTCATTGTCAAAGGATTTTTTAAATGCAAGAATAAAACTGTTGTTGTATTGAGTGATTTCACCGGTTTTTAAAGATTGATAATCTTTATAAAAGGATATTAATTTTTTGTAGCTATTTTGCATATCAGCGTTCAACGACCAGTTAATTGGAGTTGCACTGAATAAGGGTAAATTAATTGCACATCCCACCTCCTGACCATTATAAAACAATGGAATTCCGTTCAGGTACATCGCAATTACAGAAGCGGCAATTGCACCGTCAATACCATTAAATAAAGTTACAGGAGGTTCGTCCCATGCTGTTTCATCATGATTTGTGGTGAATCGCAATTTGAATTTTCCTTCCGGAATTCCGCTCATTTCTGAAAAATGTGTAGTAAAAATTGCTGTGGCGGAATAATTATTAATAAATACATTTTTTATTGCACCATAAAAATCCCAGGCATAATTCATATCAAATCCCGCTGTAAAATGATCATCTCTTGCCCCTTCCGCCAACATAATAATATCGGATTTTATTCCTCTCAAAGCCAAATTTGCTTCCTGCCAAAAATCGAAAGGAACATAATCCGCCGCATCACATCTAAACCCATCAATATTCGTTTCATTAACCCAATATTCCATTGCATCTATCATGGCCACACGCATATCATCATTTGTAAAATTCAGATCTGCAACATCATTCCATCCGGTGCCCAATGGAGAAATAATATTTCCGGAAGCATCTTGTGTATACCAATCCGTATTTGTTATCCAGGGATTATCCCACGCCGTGTGATTTGCCACCCAATCTAAAAGCACTGCGATATTTCTATTGTGACATTCACTTATCAAATTTTCAAAATCTGTAAGACTTCCAAATTCAGGATTTACTTCGGTAAAATTCTGCACTGAATAAGGCGAACCCAACAAACCCACAGAATTTAATTGCCCAACAGGATGAATCGGCATTAACCAAATAGTATTTATCCCAAGCGCCTGGATAGAATCCAATCTCGCAATTATTCCCTGAAAATCGGCAATAGTACTAAAACAACGGATATTAATTTCATACATCACAATATCTTCAACGGCCGGTGTGGAATAATTTATAGCTGGTTGATCATCATCATTACAGGAATAGAAAATGGTAATAAAGGATATAAATAATATTAGGAATTTCGAATTATTCATGATGTAAATTTAACTTGATATAACATGATTTGCAAGATTTATGGAGTGATGACCTCACGACGTGATGACCTCACAGGTTTTTGGGCGAAGACCTCACAGGTTTGGGAAACCTGTGAGGTCTAAGTTTCATGTAATAATCAAGTTTTATTAAAAACGAAAAGTTTATAAATGCATTACATAGAAACAAATTAACATCTGAATTTACTTATACTTTTTAATTAGTATTTTCAAACCTGTATTCTTCTTACTCAAAATTAACTTTAACCCGTACAGACCTCACAGGTTACCCAAACCTGTGAGGTCGTCGGATTTCCTAAACTTGTGGCGACGCCGGATTTCTAAACCCTTGAATTCGTCGACCCTATGTTTCTTATTTAGAGCGCATAAACCCGATTAAATAATCTTACACAATTAAATTACTTTTTACTAATTATGAATATATTATTTTAGCAACCCAAACCCTTAAAAAATGGATTATCACCAGAATTTAATTTATGACAGTTTTTACCATGTCTATAATCATGGTAACAATCAAGATGACATTTTTTTAGAAGATAAAAATTATTCATACTTTCTTGAGAAGGTCGCGTATCACCTTTTGCCGGTAATTGATGTCTACTGTTATAACCTTTTAATTAATCATTTTCATTTACTTATTAAAGTCAAATCGGAGTTGGAAATTAAAATGATAAGCGAGATATGGTGTAAGGAAAAAAGTGTTCCATTTAGAATTTTAGATCCATCCAAACAATTTTCGAACTTTTTTAATTCCTACTCAAAATCAATGAATAAGTTGTAT
>JAYSYX010000021.1:0-5795 GCA_043727235.1 Bacteroidota bacterium | reverse complement strand
TTGCGCAAACGACTAGTATCGTATAAGCTCAAAACACTCGCCTGAACACGTGCAGAGGTTCCGCCTTTGGTTATTTTCGAATCGTTGTTACCTTCAATTTTAATAGGGCGTCCTTCTCTTGTTTTTACAAGAATGCTGCAATAATCTCCGCCATTTATGTAGGAAGATGCATACCATGTTGCAATACCTGGTGTAATATCCTCCGGCTTAAAAACGTATGGTGCAACTTTGCGAACGGGAATTTCACATCCTGCTGCAACTGTCGCTGCGGTAAGACTGAAACCCATCATTTTTAGAAAATCGCGACGATTCGATTTGAGGGAATCGTTTTTTCCGTCAAAAAAATCAACAGGGATCTCTTCGTTGAATTCTAATTGATTAAGTTGAACAAATTCCGGCGTCTGATTTAATTCTTCGAGGCCTTTATAGTATTTCTTTTCTGCCATTTGGTATGGTTAGAATTTAGGTAATTGTAAATTATTTAATAGTGACACTTCTGACATTCCGTTGCGCCTATATCTTCTGCTTTAACGGCATCCATTTCACCGTTCTTTAATTTTTCGTGTAATACTTCGTATGGTTTGTAAAATTCATTTGTTGTAAAATTCACATTGGTTGTTCTGTGACAATTCACGCACCATCCCATAGAAAGATTTTCCATTTGCTGCACAACATCCATTTCCTGTATCTGGCCGTGGCAAGTCTGACAATCGAGACCGGCAACTTTTACGTGTTGTGAGTGATTAAAATAAACGTGGTCAGGTAAATTGTGAATTTTTGTCCATTCAATAGGAACAGGCTCCTTATCGTATTTCATGGTTTCTGTATTGAAACCGATGTAAGAGTAAATTTTAGCGATCTCCTTGTCGTATATTGCCTTTGGATAGTTCGGATCAGTTCCCGTTACACCTTGAATATTGTAATGACAGTTCATACAAACACTTAAAGAAGGTATAACTGCAGCCTTTCCTCTTTCTGCACCAACGTGACAATAACGACAGTCAATTTTGTTGATACCTGCGTGAACTTTATGCGAGAATGCAATGGGTTGTTCCGGAGCATATCCTTCTTGTCTTCCAAGTGATGCTGCGCTATCCCACATTGCAACACTTAAAAATGCAAGTAATAAAAGTCCAACAAGTCCAACTAAAGGGCGATATTTTTTTTGTTTCCAAATTGGGGTCTTATCTCTCTCTCCTTCCTCATACTTCTGACGAACCAAACCATCGAGATACTTGACAGCGCGGCCGAGAATTATCGCTATGAATAAAAGAGCAACTATCAGAACCCAATAAAGTGTTGAATTATCGTTTTTAACCTCAGTAGTGACTGCACCCGGGGAAGAAACTGCAACGGATGCCAATCTGATAGCTTCCTCATCAACGTAATTTAATAAATCGGTAATATCTCCATCTGTAAGAGTTGGAAACGCAGGCATTATGCTATTGTATTTCTTAAAAAGGTCGTTGGCATATTTGTCGCCGGTACCTAAAAATGCCTGGGAATTTTTAATCCATTTATATAAATCGGTTGAGTCTGCCCATCTGGTTTTTACATTTTGCAAAGCCGGGCCGGTCATATTTTTATCAACCGCATGACATTGCTTACATTTTTCCTGAAATAATATTTTGCCCTCCGCTACTCCCGCAAATGCCTGATTTGCAGTAAATAAAAACGTTATTAGTAGTATACAAGTTAGGAGGCGTGTGATAGTCGTCGGCTTCTTATGCAGCACAGTCCTTGATTTTTTGGTTAAGGTAAAATTGGGTTTTTTAAACCCGTGCAAAACTAAATAGCAAATGTCAATAGTTTAACAATTCTTTTAAAAATATTTTCACATGCATGCAACTATCTCAAAATCACGCTGGATAAGGCTTACAGCAGGGCTTTACATGTTGTTTAGAACCCGTCTAAACTATATTTTCTCATTTATACACACTACTGTAACATTTTTACACAATATATCATTTACAGGATGGCATAAATTTTAATATATACAGTTGAAAACAGGAGGAAATATGAAAAAATCCATTTACACTTTAAGTTTGGTATTGATTTTAGGTTCAGGTTGTAAGGTTGCAGAAAAAGAATTCCGAAAAGGGAATTACGATGAAGCAATCGATATCTGTGTGAAAAAATTGATAGATAATCCCGATAAGGCCGAATATATTCTGATCCTTGAGGAAGCATATTACAGGGCAAACAGTGAAGACCTTTCTATGATAGAAATGTTGAATAAGGAAGGTCGCCCGGATCGTTGGGAGGAGATCTATCACATTTATGAATCCGTCTATCGCCGTCAAAATAAGATCCAACCACTAATGCCGATCTATTTGGGAACTGAGGAACGTGATGCAGAATTCAAATTTGTGAATGCCGTTGATGGTTTAAATACTGCAAAGAAGAATGCAGCAGCCTATTGGTATGCCGATGCCACTCAAAAAATAGAGACTAAAGACGTACATAAATCGCGTGAAGCATATTATGAGTTACAAAAGATCAATGAGTTTTATGATACCTATAAAGACGTGGACGACCTGATAAAGATCGCGAAAACTCAGGGCATGAGCGATGTGTTGTTTACTGTTAAAAATGCCACTAATTCCACCTTGAGTTATGCGGTTACACATGCATTAACAGAGATAGAAGTACGCGATCCATATGGTTCCTGGTATGTAATTCACACTAAAATGCCCGAATCGGCAATGGAATTTACCGTGAAGGTCAATATTAAATTTGTGGATGCTTATCCTGAAAAGATAACGAACAATCAATACGCAGAAAGCAAGGAAATTATAGATGGTTATGAATTTGTGTATGATGGTGAGGGAAATATGGTAAAAGATAGTATGGGTAACCCGATCAAAGTTCCTGATTATAAAACAGTAACCGCCTATGTTACAGAAACCTGGCAAGAAAAGGCTGCTTCTGTAGGTGGAGAATTAGTTTACCTGGATGAATCGGGAAAAGTAATTCGAACCATTGCTGTGAAAGGAGAAACTATTTTCAGAAATTACTATGCAACTGCAACCGGTTATTACGATGCATTGAGTCAACAATCGAAAGAAAAAATTGGTGGTAAACCGGTTCCTTTCCCCGGAGATGAAAAATTAATACTTGATGCCATTTATCAGGTGGAGTGCAATGTGAATGATATAATGGAGGATTATAACGAGGAATATCTTAATTTATAATACCATTTCATCAACGAAAACATAACGGCGGATATCAATTAACAAAAGGATATCAGCCGTTTTTTGTTTTAAGTTGTATTGTCAGTAATTTATAATATTTAGTTACCGTTTGTTTAACAGAGATAAAATATTAGCTCAAACTATTACTTTCACACCATGAATTCAGGCCCATTCAGAAAAATTGCGTTTACTGCACTTTTGTTTATTTTTATCATTTTTAATTTTAATGCACAAAGTTTCACCATAAGCGGATATGTGAGTGATAAAAATTCCGGGGAAAGACTTTTAAGTGCTACCATATTTAACAGTAAAGATTTTAATGGTACCATTTCCAATGAATATGGATTTTACAGTTTAACCTTGCCGGCTGATACGGTAATATTGAATTTTAATTACATTGGATTTACTTCACAAAAAATTAAATTTTTTCTACACCAGGATACTATTATCAATGTTGATCTTAATTCTTCCAATGTATTGGAGGAAGTTGTGATAAGTGCAGAAAATAATTCGGAACAATTTCAGGAACGTACTCAAATGAGTACGATTGAAATTCCGATAGAACAAATCAGGGCATTACCTGCTTTTTTAGGAGAAGTTGATATTTTAAAAACGTTGCAATTATTACCGGGTGTATCCGGAGGTAGTGAGGGAAGCAGCGGAATATTTGTTCGCGGTGGTTCACCCGATCAGAATTTAATTTTGTTGGACGGAGTTCCGGTTTATAATGCTTCTCATTTATTCGGATTCTTTTCCGTTTTCAACTCAGATGCAATAAATAAAGTAACACTTATTAAAGGAGGATTTCCTGCGCGATATGGCGGAAGATTATCCAGTGTTATTGATATCAGAATGAAAGAAGGAAACATGAATGAATTTCATGGTGAGGGATCTATTGGAGTTATTGCCTCACGATTAACGCTCGAAGGGCCCATCATTAAAGGGAAAACTTCATTTATGGTTTCAGGAAGAAGAACTTATATCGATTTAATAACACGACCGATTATTCAGGCGCAAAGTGAAGGGGATGGAGTTTCGGGATATTATTTTTATGACCTCAATGCAAAAATAAATCATAAATTTTCGGATAAGGACAGATTATATCTGAGTGGATATTTTGGTCGCGACAAAGCGTATTTTAATAACGAATATCAATATGATGAAGATAGTTATCGCACGGAAGAAAATGGATTATATTGGGGAAATGCAACTGCGGTAGCGAGATGGAATCACGTATTTTCGAATAAAGTATTTAGCAATCTCACAGCCACCTTTACTGATTATAAATTTAACATTTATAGCAATTATGATGATGATAATGAGGATGGAACAAATTCCTTTTTCGGATTTGAATATTTTTCAGGAATTTACGACTGGAGTTTAAAATATGATTTTGATTTTATTCCCACACCGAAACATTATTTAAAATTCGGAGCAGGAATAACATATCATACCTTCCAACCGGGAGCCACACAATTTGAATCGGACGATATCGATATTTTTACAGAGGGATTTGAACTTGCATCGGAAAATATTTATGCTACAGAGTTTGATCTTTATATTGAAGATGATTGGGAGGTAAATGATAAGTTAAAAATGAATGGCGGTTTACACGCTTCTGCTTTTTTGGTGGAAGAAGTTTTTTATAAATCTTTACAACCGAGAATTAGTGGGAGATATTTAATTAATAATGATCTTTCTTTAAAGGCGTCATTTAGTACCATGACGCAATACATTCATTTGCTCACAAACTCCGGAATAGGCTTGCCAACCGACCTTTGGGTTCCTGCAACTGATACCGTTGCACCACAGCGTGCATTTCAACATGCGATCGGAATTGCCTATGTTTTTAAAAAGAATTATGAAGTGAGTATTGAAGGATATTATAAAAAGATGAACAGCGTAATCGAATATAAAGACGGAGCAAATTATTTATTTGAAGGATTAAAGGGCTGGGAGGATAAAGTGGAAATTGGTGAAGGCCAGGCCTATGGTGCTGAATTATTTATCCAGAAACGCAATGGTAAATTAACGGGTTGGGTTGGATATACCTTATCCTGGAGCAATCGTCAATTTCCAACCATTAATCTCGGAGAAGTATTTCCGTATAAATACGACAGAAGGAATGATTTTGAGATAGCTGTTATTTATAAATTAAATGATCACATAGATCTTTCAGGAACCTGGGTGTATTCTACGGGACAACCGATCAGTTTACCCATAGCAAAATATGAAGGCGTATTTAATGAGGTGATTTATGCATACGAAGGAAGAAACGGATACCGCATGAACGATTATCACCGTATGGATGTAAATGCATCCTTCCACAAAGAAAAAAAGTGGGGTGAAAGAACCTGGAATTTCGGAGCCTATAATTTGTACAATCGTTTAAATCCGTTTTTTATTTATCAGCAGTATGATTTTATTACGAATACGAATAATTATAAACAGGTGAGTTTATTTCCGATAATTCCGAGTGTGAGTTATGAATTTAAATTCTGACAAACAATGGAGAATTGAGAATTGAGAGTTGAGAATGGGAGCTAACGTAGACTTTAATTTTTATTTTCATAGTAGAGACGCAATGCATTGCGTCTCTAC
>JAYSYX010000020.1:0-5797 GCA_043727235.1 Bacteroidota bacterium | reverse complement strand
TTAAGAGGTTAGCAAGTTCATTGAGTGACGCATAAGATGATGTGCGTATAATGTCTTTTGCAGTTTCAAACTCAAGATTATCAAATGCAACTTTTAGTATTGCCTCCTCTTTTTCTTCTAATTTAGGACAACCATTTAATTCTGGTAAACCCGGTGTTGAAGGACATTTATCATCTTTATCCGGAATACTGTCACCATCCTTATCATTTAAAGGACAACCACTATTTTCAACCGGACCTGCAACTGTAGGACATTTATCATCTTTATCAGGGATACCATCTTTATCGATATCTGTGATCGGACAACCATCATTTGATGCCGGACCAGCTTGATTTGGACATTTATCATCTGCATCTTTAACACCGTCTCTATCTGTATCAGGATAAGGACAACCTTTATTATCTAATGGACCTGCCTCTGAAGGACAAGCATCTTCATTATCATATAAACCATCTTTATCTGAATCCGGACAACCTTTATGTTGTATTGAACCTGCAATTTCAGGACAAGCGTCATCACTATCTTTCACTTCATCTCCATCAGTATCGGGACAACCATTAAATTTTGCTAAACCAGCTTCTAAAGGACAGGCGTCACCTGCATCTGCAATACCGTCACCATCTTTATCGGGACAACCATCCAATTCCGGAAGACCAGGTTGATCAGGACATACATCGGCAACATCAGGAACACCATCTTCATCCGTATCTTTTTTCTGACCATAAGCGATCGGAATTTTTACTGCAATGTGAAAATCTGAACCATAAACGGTATTTTTCCCAATTAAAGGAAGTATATCGTTTGTTCCAACAATAATGGGTCCTACACGTAGTGATAAACCTAGATTTGTATTATTATATTCATTATAAGAAAGCGGAAGACCTACATCAAACCATCTGCTTTCATATCTTGGAGTTAAACTAATTGTTGTAATTTCAGAAACACGACTTTGTTCCGGATCGCGGTCTCTGTTTAATGCAATATAGGGAGTTAGGTTAAGATAGAATCCACCTTTTATATTGTAATCGAATTGCATGCTTAATACGGAGGGTAAAGAAACAGTATAGGTTTCTTCATTACCTTCAGCAGGATTAAAATTTGCCTGGATCGTATCATCAAACGCCGGAATGGAATTTAAAGAAAATTGATTTACATTGAAGTTAGCACTGCTTCCTTCAAAGTCACCTGAATTATTTCCTTTGTCAAACTTTACTCTTCCGATATCTAATAAACTTAAGCCAAAACGAAATTTATATTTATTTTCTGTATTGTCATATTCAAACGTTCCATCCGGTTTTTTGCGTCTGTGTTCCTCAATATTTGGTCTGTATTCATATACTAAACCCATATCAAATGCAGCTCCAAGGCCGGCAAAACTTAAATCTGTCAGGGAACCGATAGAATCAAATTCCAGATTATTTAAATTATCAGAGTGGCCGTAATTAAAATCGGATGATGCAATATCAATAATTGAATCATTAACAAATGAATAATCCAAGTTGTTTGCATATAGATAGCCTGAACTTACAGCATGAACCAACTTAGCCGTCAAACCACCTTTAATAAAATGGTTATCCTCGTTGTAAAGCGTATTGGCATATGTTATCCCATATTCCATCCAGGTCATGTTGTCAACACTTAAACCATCATCATCGATCTGTACATTCGGGATAAAGGTATCATCAGTCAAACCGGTAAAAGCAACTCTTGCCAATTCTTCTGATACATTATCTATTGTTATAAAATTTCTAAAACCGATGGATACTCCAAGCGCAGATTTCTCTGAAATTGTAGCCATAAATGTAAATAACTGAATTTTGGTATTTATACTGGCTTTTGCAGTATTATCATTTTCGAGATTTTTAACACTTAGGTAATTTTGCTCGAAATTCAAATCAGGATTGGGATTAAATAATCCCTTTGGTTCTAATCCCACATAATTATTTGCTATAGTGGAACTCAAACCGAATAGTGAAATATCAAAACGATATCTGCTATCTGCAATTGACGCCGGCTGTAACTCCATCCCTGTTACACCTGCATAATTGCTATTGACTATCCCCAAATAACTTTGGGCGGAAATTGTTGCCCCACAAAATAGAAATGGTGCACTAATTAATAGATTGATTAAAATTTTTCTCATATTTATATCTTTTACTCATTGTTGTGTATAATCATGCCATGGAATAATATGTGCTTTTGCTATATTTTACAAGTTTTAATCATTAAAATAGGGGAAATTTTTACACACTTTTTCAAATTTTGTTGAAAATTTTCAACATAAATGGGGGCAATCATAAAAGATTAAACAGACAATTATAATTGAAAACAGGTAAAACACTTTAGAAATTTCAGCGAATCAGATCAAATGCAACCACCTGTAATTATGTATCGAATATCCCGTTTTTTATCTTCTTTATTTAGGGCCTATCACCTTTATTTTTCGATTATCTCAAAAAACTGGCAATGGCACAATATGGTTGGTCAAAATACAAACTATATCGATGCTAAACAACAATACGATAAGTATATTGAGGTTGTAGAGGATCTTAATCCTCCTTGCTGTGTTTAGCAAAAGAATATGAACAAACCGTTGATGCAGATTCTGAGAATTATACCACATTATGGAAGGTTTCCAAAATAAAAGAAGGTTTTGATCTTGGCTATTTGAATTTAGAAATAAGTGTGGAATTATTCCGACTATATTACTCTGATAAATTCACGGTTTTGATAAGGGTAAAAGATTCGTCAAAATAATTCATTCCTGATTTATTACTTCAATCGTGAAATGGCATTTTGAATTTTGATTCAACTGCCCCAAGCGACACCAGATATTCTTTTACTTCGAGTGCATTTTCCTCACCTTGAATTGCGTGATGTAATGGCGAAAATCCATGTGGGCCTTTCATGTTTAATAATGCGGGATATGCAATGAGCATATTTTTTACCATTTCAGTTTTACCGAGCAAACAAAGAGTTAAAAAATTCATTTGCGCTCCATTCTCTACAAGGTAATTTACCAATTCTATATAACCCACGTGACTTGCTGCCCCCAAAGCTGTTTCAAAGTCACCACCACCCCAATCCCAGGCAACATTTAATAATTCAGGATAAGTTTTATGCAATTCAACAACCCTTTCCATATTGCGATGTGATGTTCCAACAAATTCTTTTACAAGTGTGGCATCAAATTGCGGTTTTTCATCTGCAATTGTATTTGCGTTTACGCCGAATGGATTAACCAATAAAGCAGCAGTTCCTGTTATTGCTGAATAAATAAATCGTTTTCTGTCGAGCATAATTCCTTTTTATAAATCAAATGTAAAGGAATTAATTTTGTGTTGAAGTTAATATATATTAATGTGTGTTAATATTTTACAAAGTAAATATTGAAACACATCCAGTGGTTATTATTATTTATACCAAAACATTCCTCCCGGATCTGATTTTAATTTTTCATGTGTTGCAACACCTAATTCATAAGCCTTTGCAGAGGTAAGGTGTATGTAGTCGGGACCAATAAAATCAGTTAAGGAATAAGTTAGTCCATCCCATCTTGGAATTTCACCATCAGCCCAGTAATAATCCAGCCAATTTATAAAAGGATATTCTGGCAGGGCGCCATTTATATAATCCTCCACTAATAATTTAACACCCCATCCATTTAAATATCCCCTTGGCTCGGCAAAACGTTGGGCAATTGAATAATTATTGTAACCTTTATCACCCACAAGAAAAAGTACACAATTCGGAAATTTTAATCGTATTTCTTCAAGTAATAGAATATAATTATCCTTAATTTGATATGCTCTTGTTATTGAGGTATCCTGATTTAATAAATCATCCTCTATGCAAAAAATAACTTCTATTTGATCTGCTGTAGTATTCTCTGTTTGTAAAATACTATCAACATTCATCCAATAAGATCCGGTAAAATCTAATATGTCATTAAAATCTATTCCGCCTAAAGCTCCATTTATAAAATTAATATTTTCCCCGAAACCTATATCATTATATTCTGCGGTCTCTATTCCTTCATATATTTTATGCGGATTGCTCGGTCCTAAACTCAAAATGACAATATCTCCAACCTCTGTATTTGCACCTAAAGTATTTAAAGTGCCTATACTTTGACTAATATTGATATAGTCCGTTTTATACTGGTTATCGACCAAGCTATTACCCCAAGGATATAAACCGGAATGGAGCCCTTCGAACATAAATTCGTCGGGATCGTTGATAGGGATATTAGAGGCTTCTGATTCGTTAGGGGGAGGAAGTGTAAAATCCTCTATTTCTGCATTTTTTTTACAACCGAATAACAATATCTGGGCAAGACAAAAACAAAGGACAGTATAATTATTTTTTTTTATCATCGCATTTTTCCACATAGTAACAAAATGTAATTCACTTATCAATAAAATAATGACAGTTATCATGCCAGCGGCTGGATTTGTGACCAGCATTCGGACAAATTGCCTAAATTTGGTCTTGATGACACATTTTCTCGAAAATCCTCACCCTCCCCGATACAATTGCAGACTTAGAAATGTGGTGATTACAGGTCTTTTTTTACTTTTTTGTGGTGTAAGCACCTCACAAAATATTAAAAATGAGATAATCGAATATAACTACATTAAGCTACCTTTTCAGCCCTTAATGCTTAAAGAAAAGAATTTTGTTTCAGGCATTTTTGCAACTTTTGAGGAAGCCAATGAAGCAAAAAAGATGGAATATGAAACGGAACTGCAGGAAGCCGAATCGGAATACCAACTTAAAATGGCAGAATATCCAGCACTCCTAAAGGAGGCAAAAGATAAATATGAAAAAGAATTAGCGGAATGGAATGAAAAATCACTTGCAGAAAAAGTAGTTGAAAAGCAAGTATTGAATGAAAACAACAAACCTGTTGAACAAGTGCCATATCCACCTCAAAAACGCAACGTTAAGGAACCGAAATTGCAAACGAGTTATGATTACGCTGTTGTATCTGAAACATATTTGAATTTAGGTGGATATACCCGAAATAATCAGAACCCGGTAAAAATTGCCGTAACGATCTATGGTTTTGATTACACGGAACCAAGGCAAATGACAGAACAAAAAAATGTGGTAAGTTATTCGGATGGAGTTTCCACTACGAGATCAGTTACATACTATCGCACCGAATTTAGCTATAGACATCCTATGGCAATATCTGTAACGGCGCCTGATGGAACTGCATTAATAAATATTACACCCCAGGAATTAAATACCTATAAAATTTACAGATCTGAGGAGAGTGATAAACCTCCCGGCATAAATACTGAATTGCTGATAAAGACGTACGAAGAAAAAATATTTCAGGAAAACCTTATTTTTTTAAACGACCTTGTAAATGATCAGTATGGATACCCATTTACTAAACGAGTGGCAGAGATAAATTATGTAAAAGAAAAAGATGATACCTATAAGGATCTTATGATAGCTTTTAATGATGCTTCGGCTGGTTTGCGTTTGATTGCCGAAGACCCTGCGGCTTCTCAACTTAAATTGGATAATGCGCTTAAACTTTGGAATACAGCATTATTGGAATCGGATATGCAGAATAAAAAGGCGAGAATTGATAAAGAGGTAACCCTCGCAATATATTTTAATCAATTGGAATGTTATTTCGCAAAACGCAATGTTGATGCCGGTGAAAAAATTATTACTGAAATGAATAGCTTGTCGCTTTCCAACTCGGAACGCAAACAGAAAGAAAATTTTGAATTACTCTATAACGATCTGAAAAAGCGAATCGCTGCAAATCAATAAT
>JAYSYX010000019.1:0-2348 GCA_043727235.1 Bacteroidota bacterium | reverse complement strand
AGACGCAATGCATTGCGTCTCTACAATTAAACAAATTTTCAACCCAGAACCCAGAACCCAGAACTCAGAACTCACTTATTCTCCGCAATTCCCGTGCAGGTTTTCATCATATTTATAAAATCTCCACGATAGCCGAAAGTATCTGATCCTCTCGCCGAATTAGCCAATTTTATTGCTTCTTCATAAGTTGCATCGCCTTTGTATTCACTGTCTCTTAATAGCATTCCGAATTCAACCACTGCACTTGCAAAACGAAAATTGTCGCTGGTGGATGCAAGTGGAATTACGTTTGCTGAAAGTGATTTTTCAATCAGTTTACTCGTCTCACTATTCGGTGCTTTAAATCTCAACTTCAATGTCATGATCTCATCGGTATTGTATGCATTTTTATTTACCTCCGTAGTTTGATATTTTAAAGATTCACCTTCCGGTTTTTCATTTAATCCACTTGGTTGATATTGATTGGAACGCAATTTTATTTCATACATTGCAGTAACGCGATGTCCCGCACCAAGTTCACCGGCATCTTTTGCATCATTATCAAAATCTTCATTATTTAAAACTCTGTTCTCATATCCTATCAAACGATATTCTTCAACTAATGCAGGGTTGAATTCGATCTGAATTTTCACATCTTTTGCAATAGTGAAAAGTGTTCCGCGCATATCCGTAGTGAATACTTTTTTTGCTTCTTTTTCATCATCTATATAGTAGTAAGTGCCATTTCCATTATCGGCAATAGCTTCCATTTTGCTGTCTTTGTAATTTCCCAATCCGAAACCGCATATCGTTAAAAATACTCCCGTTTTTCTTTTTTCTTCCACGAGTCGTGTCATTTCTGCATCGCTGCTTGTACCAACATTAAAATCGCCGTCGGAACATAAAATAACTCTGTTATTACCTTCAGCGATCACATTTTTTACAGCAATATCATATGCGAGTTTTATTCCGGCACCACCTGCTGTACTTCCGCCGGCTTCCAGATTATTTATTGCATCCTTTATTTTTTGTTTGTTGGAACATGCAGTGGATGGTAATACTTCACCGGCAGCACCTGCATAAACAACAATTGCTACTCTGTCTTTTTCATTTAAATTATCTATCAGTGAATTTAAGGAATGTTTTACAAGCGGTAATCTATTCGGACCTTGCATACTTCCGCTAACATCTATTAAAAACACAAGGTTTGAAGCATCTGCTTCAGAATAATCAATATCTTTTCCCTGCAGTCCAACCATAATTAATTTTGTTGTTTTATTCCAGGGACATTCACTCATTTCATAATTAATGGAAAACGGATCATTACCTTTTGGTTTGTTATAGGTATAATCAAAATAATTCACCATTTCTTCAATGCGCACTGCATCCTTTGGTGGAACTTGTCCGTTATTAATAAACCTTCGGATATTCGAATAAGATGCATTGTCAACATCTATGGAAAATGTAGATAAAGGATTTCCAATCACCTTTTTAAAAATATTTTCATTTATTGCATTGTAAGATTCTGTATTGTGATCGGAATTGTAATCGCCATCAAAAGCATCATACTTTCCTTCTCCAACATAATATCCCGCAGTGATACCTTCGGTGGAAATTGACTGTTGGCTGTGTATTATCTTTTTTCTTTGTGGTGATGTTTCAGCTGCTGAAATTTCTTTTTTAGTTTTTTCTTCTTCTTCCGTAGATATCTCTGTTTGTAATTGAACATTTAATTTTAATTCTTCATTTTCCGCTAACTCAATTCTTTTCTCCACAATTGTATAATTGTCAACTGAGAATTTTAAATGATAAATATCTGCTTCCAGATTTTTGAAAATATAATTACCCAATGAATCACTTTTCGTTTTCGTTTTTCCATTTTCTGACCTTATCTCTATACTAACATTGTCAATAGGATTTCCAAAATCGAAATCCGTAATAACTCCGCTAATGGAAGATAAACCTGTTAATGGAAGTATAGATGTTTTTTTTTCATTGGCTATTATAATTCCGGTCAGCAATAAGATTGTTACTCCCGAAAGCAGAATGATCTTTTTCATGCATAAATATTTTATGGTTAATAAATAGTTTCGGGAAGGAGATGCGAGGAAAAATAAAATTCCATAAATTCGTGAATCGTGAACCGTAAGTCGTGACGCGTGAGGCGTGAGGCGTGAGTCCGGCCCTGCTTAACATTGGAGCTATGGATTTCGACGTTAAACTTTTTTTCCAAGTCGAAGCATACTCACCACTCACCACTCACCATTCATTTCGTGAACCGTGAACCGTGAACCGTGAGTCCGGCCCCGCTTAACATTGGAGCTATGGATTTCGACGTTAAACTTTTTTTCCAAGTCGAAGCATACTCA
>JAYSYX010000018.1:0-16563 GCA_043727235.1 Bacteroidota bacterium | reverse complement strand
CGTGTTGCAGAATTACATATTCCCCATTTGATTCGGAAATAAATAACGGTGCATCATTATATACCATTTGCGCCTTTACAGGGGTAATAAAATTATTAGTCCAAATAACAGCGCTGTCATTTTGATAAATGATCAGTCCGAAGGGTTGCTCAGCCAGTTTACTGAATTGATCGAAAGTATACGAATCTGTAATTAAGTTGCTTATAATTACCGGATCAGAGATCGTTTGAATTATCTCCTGTTCAAATTTCTGATAATCTTTTTCAATGCTTTTTGCACTTTCCTCAACTTCAAACTTATGTTTACCGGTACTGTAAAAGAAAGCAGCTAAAGATGCAGTGCACAATAATATAAAGGTGGTAATTAAATGAAGAGTTTTTCTTTTCAACTAGCTGCAATTTTAATTTTAAATAACTATTGTTTACATTTCAGTCTTTAATTTTCGGTCAAAAATTTACCAATTTTGGATGTAATGTGATAAAACTTTGCATTTTTGATATGAAATATCACTATTTTCAAACCTGAAAACAGAAACAATGTGTAAAAATAGCAACCTATTCACTTAATCAACCTAATTAAACGCAGAGCCTATGAGAAAAATTTTTACGATCCTATCCATCCTACTGCTAAACACTTCTAACCCCCTTTTTGCTCAAAACCGGACGATTTCAGGTGTAGTTAAAGATTTAGAAACCGGACTTACCATACCCGGAGCAACTGTAATGTTGAAGGAAAATAATGAAATAGGTGCTTCCACCGACCTAGAAGGGAAATTTAATCTGAGTATTCCGGGAACTGCTACCACACTCATTGTAAGATCGGTTGGATATGCTGAAATGGAAGTAGCAATTGGCACTTCAGGGTTTTTAACTATCAATTTAAGCACTGAAGATTTTGATTTGGATGCAGTTGTGATCAGCGCCTCCAGAAGACAGGAAAAAATTCTTGATGCCCCGGCATCTATAAGTCTTATCACAACAGAGCAGATCAAAAATACCGTTGCTTTAACTCCTATGGCCAATATTAAAGGGATTCCGGGTGTTGATATTATAAACACCGGTCTTATTCAAACCAACGTAGTTGTTCGTGGTTTTAATAATATCTTTTCAGGATCTTTATTAATGATGGTCGACAACCGCTACGCTGCCGTACCGTCGTTGCGCGCAAATGTGGCCACTTTTATACCTACGGATAATACGGATCTTGAAAGGATAGAAATATTGAGAGGTCCTGCTTCCGCCTTATATGGCCCAAACTGTTCTAATGGTGTTTGCCATTTGATCACAAAATCACCATTATCGCAGGAGAAAAAATTTATGACCACGGCAAGCGTAGGATTGGGTTTCAGAAGTAAGATCTCCGATACAATTTTAATATCAAACCCATTATTTTCTGATGATCTGGCTGCAGATACCAATTTTACCTATAGTCCTTTATTTGATGATGAAGCAATAGGCGACCGCATGTTTTATACGGCATCCTTTCGCCATTCAGGAAAAATTAAAGATAAATTCGGATATAAAATTGCATTTACCTATTTGAATGGAAACGATTGGTTATATGACGATCCCTTTGAACCAAATTATATTCAACAGGGATATCAAACATCTGAAGGAAGGGTACCGGTAGGCGATACTATTGCGAACATTCGGGATACGCATATTGAAAAGATAGGATTTGATCTAAGATTAGATTATCGGTTTAAAAATTCAGGAGAAATTATTTTAACCGGAGGGCTTACAGAAAATGATGGAATTGAATTGACAGGTATTGGTGCAGGACAGGCTGTAAATTGGAAATATTATTATGCTCAATTGCGTTATACTTACAAGGATTGGTTTGCACAGGGATTTGTTAATGGAAGTGATGCAGGAGAAACCTATTTATTTAGAACCGGTGACCTCATTATCGATCATTCAAAACAATATGTTGCACAAGTTCAACATGCCAATGAACTTGTAAATAAAAAATTAAACCTTATTTATGGTGTGGATGGAATTTTCACAAGACCCGATACTGAAAATACCATTAACGGAAAAAATGAGGATGATGATAACATAACAGAGATCGGAGCTTACACACAAGGTGATTATAAAGTAAACAGTAAATTCAGTTTGATCGCTGCATTGCGCTATGATTATCACAATTTTGTTGATCAACCATTTTTTGCACCGAGAGCAGCTGTAGTTTATAAAGCGAATCAGAAAAATACTTTCCGACTTACTTATAACCGTTCCTTTTCTGCACCGAGTTCCAATAATTTGAATCTTGATATCTTACAATTAAGTGATCTAACAGGATATTCAGGATTATTTCAAACAATATTGGGTTCGGATTATGAACCTGCAATGCCCTTATATGCAATTGGCAACAGGGAAGGATTTACTTATTCTTATGATGACCTCGGCATGCCTCAATACACAACACCCTTTGCTGAATATTTAGGGTATGGATCTGATCAGTATTTTTCTCTCGATAATAGTCTGGAAATAAATAATGTTATTTGGGATGCAACAAGAGGATTACTTGAAACTGCATTTAATGCAACCATTCCGGGTTTAGGTGTTGCCTTGGTTGGATGGTTACCTGATGATATTACAGTTGCTGCAAATACTGTAGCTGCGCTAAATCTCACAACTTCTTCTTTTGACGTTATTGATCCTAAAAATATAACAGATTACAGTGCAATTATGAACTCCGCATCCAACACTATTGAAGTTGGCTGGAAGGGTTCTTTATTTAATGATAAGGTTTTTGCAACCGTGGATGTTTATTATAACATGATACAGGATTACGTTAGCCCCTTAACCGATATCACTCCGAATGTATTTATTGATGGTGCGGAATTGGCTGCATATGTTACACCTATAATTATGGAGAATTATAATGATACCACCGGATCAAATGAATTTCTTGCCTCGCTTGTTACTTCCACATTGGATAATGATCCAGCCTATGGTGGAAATGGCAACGGAACGGGTTCTGATGAATTTATTAATCTGGTTTTAGCAGCAGGTGCAGGTTTACCCGTAGGCACTATTTCACCAACACAATATCCCGACGGAGCAAAATATGTAACCTATGTAAACCTCGGAGATATTTTTGTTTTTGGTGCAGATCTCGGTGTTACCTGGTATGCAAGTGATGACCTCACCATGCAATTTGCTTATTCATGGGTAGATAAAGATTCCGTTCCGTTGGAAGGAGCACAATTGGGTTATGTGGGATTAAATGCACCAAAAAATAAATTATCGGTAAGAGGATTTTACGACATTAAAAAACTGGATCTTAACGTAGGTTTAAATTTCCGTTGGCAGGAATCTTATCCGGCAAATTCGGGTGCTTATGTTGGAACCGTAGAACAAATTCACGATCTCGACCTCACCTTAAATTATAGCCCCGATTATATTAAAGACACTCAATTTTCATTACTTATAACCAATTTATATAATCACGAACAACAATATTTTGTTGGTGCTCCAAAAATTGGAAGCACTTATTTCTTTAAGATCACTAAATGGTTTTGATCTTAACAAATAGTTATTGGGAAACGGCTCTTCACGCGAAGGGCCGTTTTATTTTTATTAAGGTTCTGACCTTATCTTCGCAATGTGTTAAACCTGCTCAACAAATTATTCGGCAACTCCAGAGTAGAAAAAAAGATACTGCTATACGGCCTACAGCGCAGTGGTACCAACTATCTGGAAACATTGATCAAATTGAATTATCCCACATGTGCGTTCCTGAACGGAGAAAAAAGAAACGAGATAACCCACAAACATTATCGTTTATACGATAATAAAAAAGTGATACCGGAACCACAATTTATCAATTCAAAAATCTACCCTAATTTTCAACACTTCGAACAAGACCTGCCAAAAAACAAAATACCCGACCTATATATTATCGTTTCCAAAGATCCATATAGCTGGTTCGCAAGTTATATGAACTGGAGTAAAAAAAACAATTGGAATAAACCCGACTATCTCTATATAGAAGAATACAATTTTTTTTATGGGAAATGGATGAACTTCTCCAAAGAAACTCAAAAAATTGTTTTTATTCGTTATTCCGATCTTTTGACCGAACCCCTTGTAACAATAAATAATGTCGGAAAATCACTTCAACTACCCCCCATACAAAACCTAAAGACCACAAAAAAAGTTTATGCCTCAAGACGATTTACCGGTAATAAAAGAGAGGAATTTTTAAACAAAGATTACCTGAAAAAGATAACTCCGGAGGATCTCAAAATAATTGATCTGCAACTTGATCGCGAATTAATAAAATACCTGGGGTATAGTTGATAATTGACAATTGACAATTTTTTACTGCCGTAAATAATTAGATTCCAAAAATGCTTTTAAGGAGGAAGAAGTAGGGACACAGGACTTTGGAATCGAAATATCTAAATGTTTTAGTTACCCGGGTGTTTAATTGTCATTTATCAATTTTCAATTCCCCCTCCTCAGACCTCACAGGTTTCCAAAACCTGTGAGGTCAAGTACACGTTGTCAATTATCAATTGTCAATTATCAATTTTTTGTTTGGCTGTTTAATTCTCAATTCCTATTAGATATTAATTGGTAATTTATTTTCATTTTCATATTTTCATCTCCCTTCCTTAGACCTACCAGGTTAAAAAAAACCTGGCAGGTCGAGGCGTAGTCAATTACGAATTGTCAATTATCAATTCCCCCTTCCCCAGACCTCACAGGTTAAAAAAAACCTGGTAGGTCGAAGATTTTGCCGGCTGTTCAAATTGTCAATTATCAATTGTCAATTATCAATTATTTTTGCTTCATTCCATAGCGCATCCATCTCCGCAAGTGTCATATCATCAAGAGATCGGTTTTGTTCTGCTGCTTTTTGTTCAATGTATTGAAATCTTTTGATAAATTTCTTATTGGTTTTTTCCAAAGCGGTTTCTGGATCTATTTGAATAAACCTTGAAAGGTTAACTAATGAAAATAGCAGATCACCAAATTCTTCCTCCATTTTTGTTTTATCGGGTGATGGATTCAGGGCAACCTCTTTAAATTCATTTAATTCCTCCTCAACCTTTTCCCAAACCTGCGAAGTATTTTCCCATTCAAATTTTACCTGAGCAGCTTTATCCTGAATTCGATATGCTTTTATCATTGCCGGTAAACTAAGAGGTACACCCTGCAATACCGATTTTTTCCCCTCCTTTAATTTGAGTTGTTCCCAGTTCTTTTTTACCTCCTCCTCATCTTTTACCGTTATATCTCCATATATATGAGGATGACGATGAATAAGTTTTTCACATTCGGCATTCATAACATCTGCAATCGAAAACGCATTCTGCTCCTCTCCTATTTTTGAGTAAAAAATGATATGGAGAAGTATATCACCCAATTCCTCCTGTATATGTTTCCAGTTATTATCAGTTATCGCATCCGCTAATTCATAGGATTCCTCTAGGGTAAGGTTGCGCAAAGTATGAATGGTTTGTTTTTTATCCCAGGGGCACTGTGCGCGTAATTCATCCATTATAGTAAGAATTCTTTCAAACGCCACCTTTTTTGAATCCAAAGAAATTTCCATATCCGGTATTTTATAACAAAGGTCAGTATTTAAATTGGCATCTTAATTGGTAAATTGCATCGCGATATGATCATATATAAACAAACAATGTCCTCCTCTTCACTCAGAAAAATGGTGGCATTATGTACACTATATATATATAGGTGTGTTTTGTTTGCTCAACTCCAACCTGATACACTGCAAATTGATACGCTGAAAAATACGGATATCGCTGCTACTGTTTTAGAGGAACAGGTGAATAACAGCAATTTAAAAACAGTTCAACTCAACAGAAGCGATCTTCAATTGGCTTATCCCATTCTTTTACTTAATTCGGAGGATGAACTAGTTTTTAGTTTCGACGATCTGAGAGGTGGTGTGCGCAATTATTATTATACTTTCCACCATTGCGATCAGAACTGGGAGGTATCTAATCTTACCACTTTCGATTATTTAGACGGATATGAAGAAAATACTATAGACAATTATTCCTTTTCTTTCGGAACACTACAGGCGTATACGCATTATGCGGTAAATTTTCCGAACGACAATATCAATTTTAAGGTAAGTGGTAATTATATTGTAAAAGTGTGGGAGGATGATAACAGAGACGTACCACTAATTGTGAAACGATTTTTTGTATGGGAAGAGCTTGCATCCATAAATACAAAAGTGTATCGTCCCAACCTTATAGAATACCGCAACAACTATCAGGAAATAAATTTCACCATCGATATCCGTAATCTTGAAGTTTCGCATGCACTGGATGAAATACGGGTTACCCTATTGCAGAATGGCAGATATGACAATGCAATGTATGATAGTAAACCACGTATGATAACTAACGACCAGTTAACCTATGATAAAGATGATATGGTATTTCCGGCTGGAAAAGAATATAGGCACTTTGATACTAAGACACTCAATTTCCAATCAGATATGGTAAGAAAAATTACAAAGGAAAATGGCAAATACCAGGTTTATGTAAATGTGGATGAAAGCCGGCTCTATCAAAAGTATTTTTACCAAACTGATATCAATGGTCAATATGTATTACAGGCTGATCTTACGAATGATATAAATACCGAAGGAGATTATGCTATGGTGAACTTTGTTTTGAAGTACCCGTATGTAATTACCTCGGGCGAATTATATGTATTTGGTGAATTGAGCAATAACCGAATGGAGGATCAAAACAAAATGATCTACGATTACGATCTTCAACAATACACTGCATCCTTATACCTGAAACAAGGATATTACAACTATATGTATATTTATAAAGGCAGCAATTCACTCGAAGGAGAACTTATTTACACAGAGGGAAATCATTTCGAAGCGGAGAACAACTACCAGTTATTTGTTTATCAACATATGTACGACCGCGACTATGACCGCATCATTGGATGCTCCATTTTCAATTCCGTAAAGTGAAGATATCAAAATTTGTAATCGACCAACCGCGATTGGATAGATGATTATACATTTCCCCGCCAGGTGACTAACTGTTGTCATTTTGTTTTCTTATATTAGTTGCCGATTTAAATATTACCGTATGAAAACTTTATTAACCTCTTTGTGCGACTATAATGTTTGGGCCAATAAACGTATTGTTGAATTAATACGATCATCGCCGGAGGATATTATTGATAAACATGTTGAAAGCAGTTTTCCAAGCGTCAGAAAAACAATTTATCATATTTGGGATGCACAGGTGATATGGCTGAACCGCTTGCAGGGCATATCACTCAACACTTGGCCCAGCAAGGAATACGACGATGCATTTGCAGGATACGATCTGTATTTCATTCAACAGTCCATCGACTTTCAACGATTTATACATTCGCGCAGTGAAACCTATTTCGAAACCACTTGCTTTTATAAAACATTAAATGGAAACGATAATCAAACAAAACATTGGCAGATGATTTTGCATTGTATGAACCATTCAACTTATCACAGAGGTCAAATAACAACAATATTAAGAGCTCTGGGTATTACAGATTTGATCTCAACAGACTATATTGTTTACACCAGAGAAATTGAAAATTCGGTTTACTGATCCAAAATTACATTATGTGAATAGTGTGTGAATAGTAAAAGAAGCGAGCATAAATTCCATTTATTTGCAAAATCAAGACTATGAGGAATATTAAAATCCGGGTTTACTTATATCAAATTATGGATTAGAAATTAGTATAAATGCAATTTTTACAAGCTTGAATGAATTTGTTTATGCACAATGAAAGTCAAAAATAGAAAAATAGGAAGCTGTAAATTGATATAAGAGAAGTTTAAAACACTACATAAATCACATAAAAACGTTTAAAAGGATAATTTATATATTGGTTTGTATACTATAATGTGCAAAACATGTGAAAATCAACAATTATTTTTTATTTTTTTTTTGATAATATAAATTTATGTATAATTTTGCAATAACCAAATATTTTTCCAATGGCAAAATCAACAAAAAAATCAGCTGGCAAACGTGGACGTCCTGCCGGCAAAAAAGCTGCTGCTAAAAAAGTAGCTAAAAAAACAGTTAAGAAGACTGCAAAAAAAGCTACTGCTAAAAAAGCTGCTCCTAAAAAAGTAGCTAAAAAAGCTGCTGCAAAAAAAGCTCCTAAAAAAGCTGCTGCAAAAAAAGCTGGTAAACGCGGTCGTCCTGCAGCAAAAAAAGCTGCTAAGAAAGCTGGTAAAAAAGCAACGAAAAAAAGTAAAGCTCCGGCGAAGAAAAAAGCAACGAAGAAAGCCGGTGCTAAAAAAGCTAAAACAACTGCAACACCTCCGTCAAACGGAAACGGTGGCGCTATGTAAATTTAGTAGCTTAAAAAAATTAAGGAGATCAGTTTTGGTCTCCTTTTTTTTTGACCTCAATTCATACTTCACCTATCCATCAGTTTAAAATATTCCTTTATTGAATTCGATTACTAGGCTCCTTATTATCAATTTCAATAACCTTTAGTAAACGAATACGTTTTTATTTTCACAATTAAAACAACTGCTAACCAGAGCGGAATAATTAAAAACGCCTCAGATGACCTTCCAATTTGGATCACTAAAGAGTAGATCAACTTAATTTTATAGCGATATTACATTCATCAAGACCCAATTTTGTGTTCATCTCAAAAATAGACCTCGGTTCCGGAATCATAATTACCTGCTCCAATTTTACATAAGTTTTAGTTTTATCCACTCACCGATTAGGAGTCATGAGGTTTAAAAAGGCAAAATGCTAAAAAACTCGGTTTTTGACTATTATCTGTATGGATATTGTCATTTTTTCCGAATAGTTAATTTTTAACCGATTTTTAAACCATTTTACATAAATTAACAATAACTTTATATCTTTACAAAAACTGTTTTTAAAACGAAATTTTTAGCTATGAGAAAATTAATACTTTTATTTGCAACCGGCCTACTATCCGTGAGCTTGTTTGCACAGTCTGCAATTCAGACTAAAACCCATGACAAGGCTGCATTGATGCAGAAATTCAAAACTGCCACGGCTGTGCCTTATCAATCAGTAGCAAAGGATGATGCTACAGGAATACCTAATAACAACGAAACATTTTATGCTAAGTCAGGTTTACGGACCGGTGAAACTATTGGAACAACAGGTTACGACCTGCAAACCAACTCTGCTGCAATGGATCGCGTAAGAGCTTATGATGATGGAACCATTTCTGTAATTTTTACAGGTTCTTTAGTTGCTGACGGCGCTTGGGCCGACAGAGGAACATTCTACAATCATTTTGATGGCGCTTCCTGGGGAGCAGCTCCAACTACAAGAGTTGAACCAGTTCGTTCAGGTTTCGGCAGTATTCATACTGTTATGGATCATGAGATTACTGTTTCTCACGATGGTGTTCTAATCAATTTTAATGCAAATTCCGCAATTGGAAATACCGATTGGAGTACTCTTCCTATCTCTGGTCAGCACGCAGGTCTTTGGCCACGCGCTTATGTTCCAGAAGGTACCGACGATATCTATCTCGTTAGTCCTAATGCTGCAGCACCAACTGCGATCAATTTTTCTAGATCTGACGACGGTGGTAATACTTATACTGTATTGAATTCAGCTTTACCTTTGGATGCCATATCATGTTTTGGCTCATTATCTGCTGACTGCTACCAAATAGCTGTTAGTGGTAATACTGTTTACATTCTTTATGGTTCTTCTTGGACAAATCTTGTACTTTTAACCTCTACATCTAACGGAGATCCAGGTACTTGGACTTCTCAAACAATAATTGAAACAGGATTGTGTAATTATCAAGGTGACCTTGATCAAACATCTGATATTAATGCAGATGGTATTGCCGACACTATTGAAACAACAGATGGTTTCCATGAAATGGTATTGGATGACGCAGGTATTCTGCACGTTTGGTCTGGTTACTACTGGTTATTTGATGATGATGTTGCTGAAGGTTGGAGTTATTTCCCAAGTCTTTCCGGTTTATGGTATTGGAATTCAACCATGGCACCAGGTGCACCTATGTACATGGATGGTCTTTTGGTTGATTGGGATGAAGATGGTGATTTCTTCTTAGGAATTGGCGCTGATCTTGGAATGTATGATGGCGTTACATTTACTTCAATGCCAAATGTTGCTATTGATGAAACAACGGACAGAATATATTTAATGTACACCCATCCAATTGAAAATACTGACTATTTCGATGATCCTACAGTTGCTGAAGCTCAATCTTTCCGTGATATATTCGGAACATATTCTGATGACGGCGGACTTTCATGGTCAGCACCAACAAATATGACATACACTGCGCATGAACAATATGAAAGCGTATTCCCATATTGCTACGACAGAGTTGTTGATGGTTGCGTACATACTATCTGGATGCAGGATCAGGAACCAGGTACTTCTTTGGATGCAGGACAAGTTGCAGCTGATGCTTACGGAATTAATGATATGCAATATCGTTGTTTCGATGATGAGCGTTTTAATCCATATCCACCAACTGCTGAGTACGATTATACTCCTGATGCAGGTTTGGTGAGCTTTACAAATTTATCAGTAGATGCTGATACATATAGCTGGGATTTTGGTGATGGTGGAACATCATCTTCTAAAAACCCTTCACATGTATATGCAGCTAGTGGTGACTATAACGTATGTTTAGTTGCTACAAATAAATATGATGATGACAATACTTGTAAAGTAATTTCCGTTGATGCCGGTATTGCAGTAATTAACTATGCATTAAATGAAGCTTTATCTGTTTACCCTGCGCCTGCTGCAACAAATGTAACAGTTGAAGTAAATGGAAATTACGGAACTTTATTTGTTGAGATGTATAATTCAATAGGAGAAAAAGTAATCAGCACTTCTGCATTTACAGGTTCTGTAAATTTTGATGTTACTACTTTAGCTTCCGGTAATTATATTATAAAAGTTTACACACAAGATGGTGTGTTCACTTCTCGTCAGATTACAGTTGGTAAATAATATTAACTTAAAATAATTAACAAAAAACCCTCGCAATGCGGGGGTTTTTTGTTAATTAACACAAAGGAAATCTTAAATGACATAAATCCAGTTTTAAATGTAAAAAGAAGAAATACTTTTCCGCCATTGTTTAAAATTATAAACTATGGCTATGAAAAAAATCATCTACATCATCCTTACACTTTTCACCGTAAAAGGTGTTATAGCACAAAACGCAACTGCTGATAAACAACAAGCGTTGAAAAAAAATACTATTGCAATTTCTGATAAAAGTTATATGCAATATGCAAAGTATCAGGAAGGAATTCCTTTTGAAGATCAAAGTTTTTATAAAATATCAAGTGGTACCAGAGTAGCCGGCGATTATGTTGGATATAGCTCTTACGATCTGGTAACTAATGCTTCAGCACCAAACAGATTATTGGTATATCCCGATAATACTGTTTCTGTTGTATGGACAGGCTCTACAAGTACCACTGCGGCTCGACCTGACCGGGGAACATTTTTTAATAATTATGATGGTGCCAACTGGGGTGCAGTTCCAGATACTCGTCTTGAAGATTACAGAACAGGATTTCCTGCTTTGATAAATGTTGGTGATCATGAAATGTATTTTGCTCATGACGGAATTAATAATCTTGCAATATTTAATAATGATGCTATCGGTTCCACTAATTGGACTGAGGATGCAAATTCATTATCACTGCAAGGAACTTGGCCGCGTGCAGCTTGTGCCGATGGTTCAAACTATATTCATTTACTTGCTGCAAACGATGATGCTGCAAATGAAAATGATTATATGTTATATTATCGTTCATCAGATGCAGGTGCAACATGGGATATAACACATTTTCGATTACCGGGAATTGATACTGCAAACGGATATAGTATAATGGGTGCCGAATGTTATTCCATTCGCGCAATTGGTGATAATGTATACATTGCCGCAGGAGAAAATATTAATGACCTTGCAGTATGGAAATCCACTTCAAATGGTGACATCGGCTCATGGACAAGAACGCGATTAATTGAATGGCCGCTTCCTAATTTTAATGGTAATACAATTTCAGATATTGATGCTGATGGAATTGCAGATACAATTACTACCCAGGATGGAAATATTGCATTGGCAATTGATAACAGCGGAATGATGCATGTATGGACTGGAGCAACACGTATATTGGATGTTACCCCTGATGATGATGGCTGGAGTTATTTCCCGGGTGTTACAGGATTGTGGTACTGGAATGAAACTTTTGGTGCCGATAGCGTTCAATATCTCGACTTCGCTTTAGTAGATTGGGATGAAGACGGAGATCCGTTTTTAGGTATTGGTGCCGACCTCCCAAATTATGGTTGTGGATTTACTTCGCAGGCATCTGCAACTGTAGATCCCCTTACCGGATATATTTATGTTGTTTACACTCATCCTGTAGAATTCACCGATTATTTTGATGACCCAACTGTTGCAGAAGCACAATCCTTCAGAGATCTGTTTGGATTTTATTCTACCGACGGAGGATTGAGTTGGTCGCCTCCAATTAATTTAACCTATGTTGCTGAACAAAATTATGAAAATATAAATCCAACAGTTTTTTGGAATACTATCAGCAATAAAGTACATGTTTTATGGCAACAAGATCAGGATCCCGGAACTTCTACTGAAACAACAGCACCTGATGCGATCACAATCGACAACGATATATTATATCGTGCATTTGATTACAGCAGATTTGAACCATATGATCCAACTGCTGAATATGATTATAGCGCTGCTGCAAATGTTTTCACTTTTAATAATCTAAGTGTTGATGCCGATACTTATGTTTGGGATTTTGGCGATGGATCAAGCTCCTCACAATTTGAACCACTTCATATTTATACAACTACTGGAAGCTTTCTGGTTTGTCTTAATGCTGAAAATAAATACGGTGATGATCAAAGCTGTAAAACAATTGAAGTTACACAAACCGGAATTGCCAACGCAGTGCCTCAGTTAAATGTATCTGTCTTTCCAACTTTAACTACAGGTATCATTCATATTGAAACTTCAGAATTATATGTAGATATGAATGTAGAAGTCTACAATGCTCTCGGACAAAAATTAACAACAGAGACCCTCAATGGAACTTCAAATGAAATAAATATTTCAAACCTGAATTCCGGTGAATATATTTTAAGATTTATTTCTCATAGCGCAGTAACAGTAAAGCAGATTACCTTAATTAAATAGTGATCGCTTTATTCATTTTGATGTGGGTCCCGCCTTTCGGCGGGATTTTTTTTTGCCTGAAAAGGCAGTGTATTCAATCAACTAAAATTACTAACTGCCATTGGACAAGCTTTGTATGAAAGTTTAAACCAATATATTAAAATTTAAATTAAACGTTATTTCTTTCCTTGTGAAGATACTTATGTTGAAATCTAATTATGTAAATACTGCTATAACGTTCGAAGTAGAAATGCAAAGATTTCAATTTGATTTCAGATGAGGCTTTTTTTGTTAAACCCATCCACCAAAAAAATTTATATTTGTTAATACTAAGATTATAAACAGATATTCAATTTAAACTATCTTTACCCATATGAAACCCATACAAATTCTGTTTGTACTACTGTGCTTGGTGCCATTGATTGTAAACGCTCAAACCGGCTATAGTGACGCAGGAAGCAGGGCGAATGCAATGGGAAATGCCTCGGTTGCCTTGCAGGATGTTTATGGTGCTCAAAACAACCCTTCCGCACTTGCTTTTGTAGAAGATATTACTGCCGGATTAAGCACACAAAACTTTTTTCTTGTTGAAGGGGGAATTGGAGCACATCATGGTGTTTTTGCATTGCCATTTAAAGAACAGGGTGTCTTTGGTGCCAGCGTAAATTATTTTGGGGATAATACATTTAACCAAACACAGATAGGTATAGGATATGGTAGAAAATTGGCGGAGAATGTTTCTTTGGGTATTCAATTGGATTATATCGGTACAAAGACCATTGAAGTAGGAAGCGGCTCTGCATTTACTTTCGATATTGGAATTTTGTATAAACCGGTAAAAAGTCTCAGTATAGGAGCAAAAGCATTTAATCCCATACGTGCAAAAACAGGGTTAGCTTATGAAGAGGAATTACCTGCAATAATAAACGTTGGAGTTGCCTATCAGCCATCTGAAAAATTGCTCCTGTGTTTTGAAGGAGAACAAACTATAAACGACGATCTTCGTGCTAAAGGTGGAATTGAATATCATATTGCAGAACAACTTTATTTAAGAGGAGGATATATTTCAAATCCCTCTATGTTCACCAGCGGAATAGGAGTTGTGATCAAAGCATTAAAACTGGATCTTAGCGCACAATTTCATCAACAACTCGGGCTTACCCCCGGCCTCGGTATGAGTTATAAATTTTGATCCATGTTTCTAAAAACCAGAAATATTAAATTAAAAATTTTAGCTGCGAAAACGGTGGTTTTGATAAATGTTAATCAATTAATTCCTATAATACTTTTCGTATTTTTTTTAGTTGGAAATACCCATTTATCTGCACAGGAAAATAATGGCGAAGGAAGGTTATTGGAAGGCGATATTTTAGAAGATGCCGCTGAAAAAATTGACAACACCGATATCTCCATCGATACATACCAGGAAAATCTAAATGCCCTCTTGAGAAATCCGATAAATATCAATAAGGCAACCGGAACGGAATTGCGCAACACAACTTTATTTTCCGAATTACAAATTCGCGATCTTTTGCGACATATTGAAGCTTATGGTGAAGTAGTTAATATTTATGAACTACAAACGATAGCATCCTTTTCAACTGAGGATATTAATCGCCTAAGACCATTTATTTCATTTAGTGGTTCAAATAAGCCTTCTGAACCTTTTATAAAACAATTATACCTCGGCGATTATCAATACTTTTTTCGTGTAGGTAGATATTTAGAATTGCAGGATGGATATGTTGAAGACAGTTTAGGTGCAACTTCTTATTATGGAAATAATTCACGTATTTATACGCGATTAAGATATAATTACAACAATAAATTAAGTTATGGCATTACAGCTGAAAAAGATGCGGGTGAGGCAATTTTCGGCCCCTCACAACCACAGGGTTTTGATTATTATTCTGCACATTTTTTTAAAAAAGGTACTGGTAGATTAAAAGCTCTTGCTTTGGGTGATTATGAATTGCGGATGGGTCAGGGTTTAATTATGTGGAGCGGATTTGGTTTCGGAAAAAGTGTTTATCCAGTTGCCGTGAGAAGAGCGGGTCCGGTACTCGATGCATATACCTCTACAAATGAAAACAGATTCATGCGCGGTGCAGGTGCAACATATGCTTTTAAAAATGTTTACGTAACTGCCTTTGCCTCTTATAAAAATTTAGATGCCAATATTTCTTTGATAGATACTACTGATGAAGAGGTTTTGCAGGTTTCCACCATCGACGACAGCGGCTTACACAGAACCGAAAATGAATTGGAAAATAAAAATGCCATTCAGGAAACAGTTGCAGGTTTCGATGCAACATATTATAAAGGACAATTTAATGCAGGTATTTCAGCTGTTTACTTTCACCTTTCTTCTCCTTTGATAAAATCACCTGATCTTTATAATGTTCATGATTTTTCGGGAAATAATTTATTAAACAGCAGTGTACATTATAATTTTTTGTGGCGTAATATTTTATTGTTCGGAGAAGCTGCAGTAAGCGATAATCTAAAAGGTGCAATATTAACCGGATTAATAATGCCTGTTGATCCCAAAATAGATATCGCAATTGTTCATCGTTATTTTTCTCCCGAATATCAGACTTTATATGCAGAAACATTTTCTGACGGACCAACTCCACAAAATGAACGCGGCACCTATTTCGGAACAGAAATAAAACCAATGAGAGGTTGGAAATTTAGCGGATATATTGATGTATATAAACACCAATGGCTTGAATTTCGCGCCGATGCTCCTTCCTACGGCACCGATGTATTAACGCAGGTGAGCTGGCAACCATCTCGAGCTTTCGAAACTTATTTGCGTTTTAAAAGAGAAGTCAGCGACAGAAATGCATC
The DNA here is from genome assembly GCA_043727235.1 of Bacteroidota bacterium. Classification (GTDB taxonomy): domain Bacteria; phylum Bacteroidota; class Bacteroidia; order Chitinophagales; family BACL12; genus UBA7236. Next base: position 475 of record JAYSYX010000018.1, on the reverse strand, counting down.
GTCGGATCTAATTGAAGATGATCTGGTATTAAATGAAATTACGGAATTAGAAAAGGCAACAATACGCTGGCATGCCGATTATGATGTAAGCAAAACGCTCACACTAAAATCAAGAATTGAAGTGAGTTTTTACGACGAGCAATTAGGTCTGCCTGAAAAAGGATATCTCGCCTTTCAGGATTTTAATTATCATCCGCTCAGTAGTCCATTTGGTTTTGCAACAAGATTCGCAATTTTTAATACCGATAGTTATAATACCAGAATTTACGCATACGAAACAGAGGTATTATACGCTTATTCCATAATCGGACTTGCAGGCCATGGAACAAGAACATATCTGTTAGTAACCTATTCTCCCACAAAATGGATGGATATCTGGGCCAGAGTGAGTAACACCTGGTATTCCGAAACAGATGACATTGGAAGTGGCGATAACACTTTTCCTGGTTCTACAAGAAGTGATTTTAAATTGCAG
>JAYSYX010000017.1:0-2360 GCA_043727235.1 Bacteroidota bacterium | reverse complement strand
TTCACCGTATTTGGCATCAAAAATTACTTTCACAAATCCTTCGGGAGCACCTGCAGCTTTTGCTTTTCCACTTGCGGTGAATGGAAATTTTCCAACTTTAATTTCATATCCTCCTGCAATTGCAGCTGCTTCTGTTAATCCTACACTTGCAATTTCCGGTGAACAATAAGTACAACCCGGAATATTATTATAATCTATCCCCTCAGGTTTTAATCCCGCAATTGCTTCCACACAAGTAATTCCTTCAGCACTGGCAACATGCGCCAATGCAGGACCGGGAGTTACATCACCAATAGCATAATATCCATCCACATTTGTTTTGTAATATTTATCAACGGTAATTTTTCCTTTTTCCGTTTTAATTCCCGTTTCTTCCAAACCGATATTTTCAATATTTGCAACAACACCGGCTGCACTTAAAACAATATCACATTCTATGATCTCTTCGCCTTTTGTTGTTTTAATTTTTACCTTACAACCTTCACCTGAAGTATCCACTGCTTCCACACTTGCTTCGGTCATAATTTTAATTCCTTGTTTTTTAAAATTACGAGCGAGTTCTTTTGAAATTTCTTCATCTTCCACAGGAACAACGCGACTCATAAATTCAACGATGGTAACTTCAGTCCCGATAGAATTATAAAAATATGCAAATTCAACTCCAATCGCACCCGCACCAACCACAACCATTTTTTTAGGTTGATTTGGTAAATTCATTGCCTCGCGATAACCGATCACTTTTTTGCCATCTTGTTTCATGGTTCCCAATTCTTTTGATCTCGCACCTGCTGCAATAATTATATGTTTTGCAGTATGCATAGTTTTAACACCCGCAGCATCTGTCACCTCAATATTTTTACCCGGTTTTAATATTCCGGTTCCCTGAATTACTTCAATTTTATTTTTTTTCATCAAAAAAGTAACTCCTTTGCTCATGCCATCCGCTACATCGCGACTGCGTTTTACCATTGCAGAAAAATCCGCTTTTGGTTCAGCCGCAACAATACCATAAGCCGACGCATGTTTCATAAAATCGAAAACATTGGCACTTTTTAACAATGCCTTGGTAGGGATACAGCCCCAGTTAAGGCAAATTCCGCCCAATTCTGCCTTTTCCACAATTGCCACCTTCATTCCCAATTGAGAAGCTCTGATCGCAGCTACATAGCCACCCGGACCGCTTCCCATTATTATTACGTCGTAGTTCATATCGATATTTTTTGATTTTTCGAGCTGCAAAGATACGCAAACTGCAAGTTCCGACAAACGGTTGTACATATACCTAATGGAGGAGGCCCTTGATGTCTACAACCTGCTTTACCTTAAGTAGTTCTGCTTATTCGTTTGGATATACCGGTTAAAATTTTTAAATTTGAATATGAAAACATGTATGATCCTGTTAATTCTGTTTAGTTTTTGTTTACAAAAAACATTTGCACAATATGCTGAATTCGCAATTCCCGAATCAGAAATGTGGATCACTGAATATAATGCAAACGGTCCACCCCAAGCCTATTATCATTTTATGGTGAATTCCGATACAGTAATTGACGGCACTACTTATCATAAAATGATTCGCGAAAAAAACAAGGTAGTAGGATCACCTTCTGTTACAATTAAAACAATTGGTTTTTTTAATCAAAACGGTGGATTAATTACTGCCTGGGATTCTATCACAGGTGAAATTTTACCTTACTTTAATTTAGATGCTGAAATTGGAGATACCCTTGCTTCTCCAATTTATTATGGAATTGAGGAAATTGATTTTCCCAAATTTCGCGAGTTCGTGATCGATACAATTTATGATACCATCATTAGCGGAGCTACCTTAAAAAAGTTTTATGTAAATTATTTACCATATGAGTGTTGGGATCCTTATGCATTTTTTTGGAACTCCGAAATATTTATTGAACAAATAGGATTTCTCGGATATCCATTGCAGTGGTTTAATCCTGGCGCATTTGATGGGGATTACCCCGGACAATTAAGATGTTATCAAAATGACGATCTTGGATTGGTAAAATTTGTTGAAACCGAGTGCACTTGGTTAGAAACAAGTATACATGAAACTGAAAATTTTCAAATAGGTATTTACCCCAATCCGGCAGAGGATAAATTATTTGTTTCATACAATGTAAATTCTAAACCTCAACTAAAATTAATTAATCTCGCTGGGGCAGAAATAATTATATCTGAAATAACAATTAATGAGAATATTTTGGAATGTGATATTAGTAATATACCCGGAGGAATGTATTTTATTTTGATAATATTTGAAAATGAAATTTGTGGAACTGAGGTTTTTGTTAAACGATAAAAATTTTGAATTAATTGTTTCTCGGGTTCTAGGTTTCAATTTG
>JAYSYX010000016.1:0-5855 GCA_043727235.1 Bacteroidota bacterium | reverse complement strand
ATTAGGTTACGGCCCGGCAGGATACCAGGGTTTTATTCCGCCCAATGCAGCACTTGAATTTGAAGTGGAACTTTTGGGTGTAATTCCCGCAGGTGCACTTCCAATAAATGAATGAGATAAATTAATTTAAAATAATTTTTCAAAACCACGCCCTGGCGTGGTTTTGTCGTTATAGAGGTTCAAACATTGGATCAATTTATCAAAAAAAATTCAATCCTGATGTTTACATCGATTATACAATTAATTAACAAATAATTAAATTTACCACGCGTTTAATCAAACGGTATAGATGAAAATAAATTTACTCCTCCTCACAACCGGCATGTCAATGTCAGTTGCATTTGGTCAGCAACTGCAAATCGATCCCAATTTCCAGGCTATTTCCTATACTGAAAAAGTTTCAGGTGTTGTACTGGATTCTTCAAGTCTTCCCTTGGTTTATATAAATACCGGAGGGGAGGAAATTTTTGATGAACCTCGCATTATAGCCGATATGGGTATAATTTGGAACGGAACCGGGATGTATAATTATCCTGACGATGTTTTTAATAATTACAATGGAAAGATCAGCATTGAAATAAGAGGTTCTTCCTCACAATCATTTCCGAAAAAAGGCTATAGTTTTGAATTACAGGATGAGGCAGGTATGGAAGTAAACAGTCCATTATTGGGGATGGATGCAGATGATGACTGGATACTCTACGGACCCTACACTGATAAAACTTTGTTGCGTGATGCTCTTGCCTTTCATTTAGGTGCAAAACAGGGATATTACAGCCCCGATTTCAGATATTGCGAAGTTATTCTCAATGATGCATACCAGGGAATATACCTGTTGTTGGAAAAGATAAAAGTTCACAGTGAGCGTGTAAATATTGATGAAATGACAACAGAAGATAATTCAGGCATAGATGTTACGGGTGGATATTTGATAAAGGTTGACCGCAATGATTATACTTCGCCCGTTACTGATTTCTTTTATTCAGAATACCCCGGAAACGGATGGCCATATGATGTGATGTATGTATATGTTGATCCAAAACCGGAATTAATTACTGATGATCAGCAGAATTATATAGAAACATTTATAAATGATTTTGAAGATGTTATGAATTCTGATGCGAAGTATGATCTCGAGGATGGTTATCATAAATATATTGATATTAATTCATTTGTTGATTATTTTATTATCAATGAAATGAGTAAAAATGTTGATGCATATCGTTTAAGTACCTATTTATATAAAAACAATGATGAATTAGGTGGTAAATTATTTGCGGGTCCTCTGTGGGATTTTAATCTTGCATGGGGAAATGCAGATTATTGTAATGCCTGGGGTATAAGTCAATTTTTTACAGAATGTGGAACCGGTCCCGCATGGTGGATAGATCTTTTTGAAGATCCTAATTTTCAAAATCGTTTAAATTGTCGTTGGGATGAATTGCGAACAGGTTTTTTTAATTCAGATTCTATCGCTGATTGGATAGATGCGCAGGTAATTTTAATGGGCGATGCAGTTGACCGGAATTATGAAACATGGGATATTCTTGGAGAATATGTATGGCCGAATTATTATATAGGTGAAACCTTTGAGGATGAAATAACGCATTTAAAATTATGGATAAATTCAAGACTAAACTGGATGGACGACAATATGCCGGGGGATCCCGCGGTATGTGATATTGCAGGCGGATATACCGTTGCAATTACGGAAATAAATTACAATTCCGATAACTACAACGATTCGAATGCATGGGTGGAATTGCATAACTATGGGGGCAATGATGTTAATATTAGCAATTGGAAATTAAAAGATGAAACACCTTTTAATTCTTATATTATTCCAGCGGGAACCATACTTTCTCCGGATGAATATCTGGTGATTGTTCAATCCATTGATACTTTTTTAATGGTTCATAATGATGTAACAAATTATATTGGTGAATTTGGATATGGTTTTGATAATACATCCGGAAGCGTGAAGCTGGAAGATAATCTGGGCGCCGTAGTAAAAATTGTAAATTATATTGATTCCATTCCCTGGCCAAAAGGTGCCGATGGTTTAGGACCGGCATTACAGATTTTGGATGAGGAAGGAAATGAAAATGACCCGGCCAACTGGATTGCAAGCTGTGTGTTAGGCACACCCGGATATGATTATTCACCATGCGATTATGAAATTGTAATTTCAGAGATCAATTATAATTCCTTACTCGCATACAACCCCGGAGATTGGGTAGAAATATTAAACCGCGGCACTACTGCAATTAATATCAGCGGATGGATACTACGGGATGCAAATACTGGAAATATTTATGTTATCCCAACAGGAAATATTTTAGATCCCGGTGACCGGTTGGTGGTGACTGATAGTTTAGAATCATTTACCGTTAAATTTCCATCCGTATCAAATGTAATTGGTGAACCAACTTTTCATTTCTCAAACGGCGGTGATGGTGTGAGATTATATACCCCAACAGGATTAATTAAATACAGTGTTCGGTATAATGATAATGCTCCCTGGCCAATTGACGCTGATGGCGATGGTTTTACTTTGGAACAAATTGATGAGGGAGGAAATCCCAATATTGCAACAACCTGGGTTGCAGGCTGCTTATATGGATCTCCCGGAAATCCTTTTGTAGTGCCATGTCCGACTTCCGTTGAGGAATTTCAACCTGCATTTTTTACGATTGCACCAAATCCGTTTTCAAATCAATTGATAATTACAATTGATGAATCTGTAAATGCAAAAAATATTTATATCACTAATGCTCTTGGTCAAAAGATCAAACATCTCGATCCGACAAATTATATAATTTCATGGAATGGAAATGATGACAATGGAAATGAAATTCCAAGCGGAGTATATATAATAACGGTATCTGATGAAAAAGGAAATATTTCTACCGCCAGAGTTGTGAAGAATTAATTGGGTGGAGGATTGGAGACAGGATAAATGACACAAGAAAAAAGACTTGTTTATATTTCAGATGAATAATAATTTCTCATTATTAACTACTTTAAGTAATTAATTTAGATATATAATAATTCGAAGTTGAACTCTCCGATGTTATAAATTTTATACTGCGTAGCTTTTTCATCAACTATGGTTAGCGAAGCCAGACTGCCTACTGCCACTGCCTACTGCCACTGCCTACTGCCACTAACAACTGCCACTGCCTACTGCCACTACCTACTCCCACTTCTACTGCATACTAATTTACCCAATGAATTTCAAACCTTAAAAATAAAAGGAAAGATTACCTCCATCAAACCTTGGATTTACAACATTATTGTAAATAGACCCAAATGTATAGGAAATGCCAAAATAAGTATAAAAATTGAAACTCGATTTCTGCTCTGATATCTGCAACAATATTTCCTCATCAGAAAGATCCCCCTTTGGAAGGTTTAATTGATCTTGCTGAAAATCAATTGTAAAAAATCCATTTAATGATAATCCTTCCGTAATTCTCCAATTCAGGGATGTAAAACAGCCTGCACTATTTTTACTAAAGTCGTGAAAATAATTTGAACCATTTATTCCCATTGCAATTGAGCCCCATTTTTGAGTCATGGATAAAGAAACATCCAATCTATTGCGCAACAAAATTTCACTTTCTTTTTCAAAAATAGTTGTGTCGGTATAATTGCTATACTCAGGACCAATTTTATAAAAAAAAGTGAGTAATTTAGTAGTAGATTCTGCATAGGGGAATATATTATATTCAATTGCAGGTGAGATATTAATATTTGCGTCGTAATTACTATAAGTACTAGTGTAATATTCCGCTTCTCCCCCAAATGACCAATGATCGTTCAAACTTTTTACAATAGTGATATCGCCGTATGTGCTGTTGTTAAAACTCTCATAAGTTGTAGTATCATCTAACACAAAAATATCTGTATTATAATTAGCACCTGCGTCTAATCCGATCTTCCATTCATCTGTAACTTTATTTGCACTTAAATTTCCTGATACATTATAAGAAGTGAAGATTGAACTGATATTTGCATTTACATAACTGCTTATGGAATAAACCCAGCTATTCCATTTATCATCAACCTGTTTTATTTCATCCGAAATATTTCCGGTATAAGTTATACTAATGGGTAAATCACCAGGAATTTTTGCTATATAAGGCAACAATCCCATTTTAATTATTTTTACTAAACCCATACGTGATTCGTCTTCGGTATTATTTGTATTTGCAATATAATGCAACGTATCATTTTTACCTGCAAATTGAGCTTGTCCAAGAAAAAAGAGTGTATAATCAAGACCTCCGCTCCCTGTTGTTTGACCAGCTATCAGCAAATGCACATCAGCATCGAATCTGTCGCGCACATAACTCACAAATGGAATTTCTGTTTTTATATATTCCTGATAGTTATAAGCTCCATCGAGGTAAACACGAAGATAATTAGTATTTGTAGAGTCGTTCTCCTGAGCATACAAACTGCAAACAGAAGCGAAAATAAGGGTGGTGAGGAGGCGGATCTTCATAAATTAATAGGTTAGGTAAAAGAAAGTTATTTTAAGTTGTAAGGTTGAGATCAATATGAAATTATTATAGAAAATTTTTTATCCAGCTATCCCTTAGCGCAGTTTTAAAGCCAGAATCAAAGGCCGCTTTAGAATCTACCAAGGGATCGATCACCAAGGTGTCATCATTCAAAACATTTGAGGTATATAAGTCACCAAGTTCATGCAAGTGTGCAGAAATTAAAGAGCCGTCATTGTAAAAATTAACAATTGTTCTGTCAAAAAGATCTATTCCAAACTTGTTTTCCAATGATTTAATAAAGTGAACTGAAGTATCTATGGAACATCCGCTTGCCGCTGTGTGTGTTTCATCAACGATAAGCATAATCAACCTGTCTTCAATAATTTTGCCTGCAGCATGTAGTTGAGCATTATGTGCTGTCCATTTTTTTACAAATTGGGAAAGTAGCTCATTTGCATCATCTATTTCATCAGCAGTAAAGGGTCGCGATGACTGATAAACCCAAACTTTTGAATTGGGTGAAAAATTATTTTCAATATTCATAATTTTTTTTAGTGTAAATGTTTTAAAATTTAATAATGGTAGCCGGAAATTAAATCATTTTATTTGCCATCGCAATTAACTCCGCTACATCATAAACCTTCACTTCCTCTTCTTTATTTTTATTTTTTATTCCATCTGTCATCATGGTATTACAAAATGGACAAGCGCTAGCCACAATATCAGGATTTAATTCCAGTGCTTGTTCCGTGCGTTCTATATTAATTTCTTTGATACCTTTCTCCGCCTCCTTCCACATTTGAGCTCCTCCGGCTCCACAACACAAGCCGCGACTTTTACAACTTTTCATTTCAGCGAGTTCAGCATCTAACTTTTGTAATATATTTCTTGGTGCTTCATAAATATTGTTTGCTCGTCCTAGATAACAGGAATCGTGGTATGTGATCTTTTTACCCTTAAATTCACCTCCCTGTACCTTTAATTTTCCTTCATCAATTAATTGTTGCAAAAAAGTGGTATGATGGATAACTTCATAATTTCCCCCTAACGCAGGGTATTCATTTTTTATTGTATTAAAACAATGAGGACAGGTTGTGACAATTTTTTTTATACCATATCCATTTAATACTGCAATATTATTTTGAGCGAGCATTTGAAATAGAAATTCATTCCCTGATCTTCGTGCCGGATCACCGGTGCAACCTTCTTCAGTTCCCAAAACGGCGAATTTTATTCCTACACTATTTAATATTTTTACGAAGGAGCCTGTTATTTTTTTTGCTCTGTCGTCGAAACTTCCAGCACATCCCACCCAAAACAATATCTCAGGTGATTCACCATTGG
>JAYSYX010000015.1:0-2369 GCA_043727235.1 Bacteroidota bacterium | reverse complement strand
ATTCAGTATGCGTATCAGGGTTTTACAAAGATTGAACTCCAGGGAATTAAAATCGGAAAATGTTTATTGGAAGCGGTTTTATAGAAAATATTCTGATTTCTTATATTCACTAGGCTGTTTTGATAATTATGTGGGTGCGCATTTTAAAGTGTTAAGAACATTTTTTAATTATTTAAAAAAAGATAAAGCAATTTTTACTGGTGACATTCATTCAAATTTCTATATTCGTACTGAAAATATTCCGATAACTGTTTTGTCACCTGACCAACTCCAGTTTTTAATTTATAATACTGAATTTGAGAATTCATTACCTGCATATCTTAAAAGAGCAAAGGATATTTTTGTTTTTGGTTGCACTGTTGGATTGCGATTTTCTGACTTAATGAATCTTACAAATAAAAATATTGAGAGAACATCCAATTCCGTTTATTTAAAAGTAAGATCTATGAAAACTTCAATAGATACTAGAGTTAAATTGCCTGAATATGCAATTCAAATTATTTCAAAGTATAAAGGCCATAAAAAATTATTACCCCAAATCAGCAACAATCGACTTAACCTAATTTTAAAAGAACTTTGTTTGAAAGTGGGTTGGACATATGAAATAGGCAAAAAACGTGAAAGGAAAGGAGTAGCCAAGGAAGTGACCATCCTCAAACAATCCGGAAACAATAGTATATTTAGATTTTGTGATCTGGTAACTACCCATACAATGAGAAGAACGGCAATTACAACACTTTTAACACTTGGAATGCCGGAAATTATGGTTAGAAACATTTCGGGCCATTCTTCAAACAGTAAGGAATTTTATAAGTATGTCAGTTATGCCCAGCAATTCATAGATATGGAAATTGATAAGGTTCATTTTGCACTAAAAAACAACTAAAATAAACCTCTAAAAATTTACCCAAATATGCTAAATATGTAATTTTTACGTTATTTTTAACCAATGAATTATTCAACGCCACAATACATTTCCAGCACTTTTGGTTATGGTCCGTTCGGGATGACGCTGGAGGGGAGAAGTTGGGAGGCTGGAAGTGGATATAGATATGGATTTAATGGAAAAGAGCAAGATGATGAAGTGAGTGGAAATGGGAATCAATATGATTATGGTTTTAGGATATATAATCCTAGAATTGGCAAATTTTTAAGTGTAGATCCATTGACAAAAAATTATGCTGAATTAACCCCATTCCAATTTGCAAGTAACACACCTATTTTTGCAATAGATATAGATGGATTAGAAGCTGGTGGTGCTAATGCAATACTTGGCAATAAAACAAATCCTGTTTTGAATCCAAATTTACCCCATATAGAATACGATTATCAAATGATAGAATATGAAAACTTTAGAGGAAAAACAAAATATAACTATACTAGAACATTGCATTATTATAGTGTTCCTGTTAATAGATTATCTGCTAAAGCACTAAGAAATGAAGGGAAAGTACAAACTCTTACTGAACATGAATATGAAAATGGAAAACAATGGCAATATATTGGACCTTTTGACGGGTCAACAAGCTCACCAGTTTCTTCTACAACTGCATCAATAACTATTAATGAAAGTGGAGCGGGAGACGAGGATGCGCCATTTAATAGCACATATAGTATTCCCTCAGCAACTTCAGGCGTAACTTTTTCTGGAGCTTTTAATCCTATTGGTACTACTGCTGGGTCGGCGGGAATAAATAACCAAATTACTATTACTGATGGTTCAGGTAATGTATTACTACCACCAACTGGTTTCATAGGCGCACCAATAACGATTAATACCAGTACCGCAACCTCAAATACAATTAGCGTAACAATAACACCGAATCCAGCGGGCTTGGCAGCCGCAGGTTTAATTGCCGGAGATGCTGACAATTGGACCTTGACCGGAACATTATCCGGCGCAGGAACTCCAGCAACTACTTCTTCAACAACAATCTATAATTCGACAGCAGTTTGGCCAAGACCGACGGACCCTCACAAATATATAGCTAAAAGACAGACTGAAAATAATTAAAATAATATGTTTAAATGTATACCATTATTCGTCCTTTTAAATTTTCTATGCGTTCGATTGAATTCGCAAAATTTGAGTTTAGTTGCCGACATGAAAATTCCAAATATCGGTTTGGAGGAATTTGAACCTAGAAAAATGCTTCAAACAAGTGATAACAAAATTTCAATAATAAATGATTCAAACGGAAAATTAATTATTTATAATAATGAGTTGAAATATGTTGAAAAAATAATAGACTTTGATGGCTATATTAAGGATTTCGCATTAACAGATAGTAATAATATAATTGTAGTTGGATCAAATACTCAAAACGATGGCCTTATTTGCCTATATAAAATAAATGGAACAATTATAA
>JAYSYX010000014.1:0-16634 GCA_043727235.1 Bacteroidota bacterium | reverse complement strand
CTGCATTAAACGATGTTTATTATATGCGCAACATCGATCCCGATAATGATCAACCCTGGAGCGGAGATTTTACAACCGATAATACTATTGTTTCAAATCCTCCAATTGGTACTGATGCTCTCGTAACTTCTGAGGGATTAACTTATGGATGTTATTTAGGAATTGGTGCAAGAAACAGTAACGCCAGAGTAGCTTATGGAAACTTTGGAACAGGAGATGGTACGCCCTCAGATGTTTGGACCGGAACAGGTGGTTATTTTATTAGCGGAAGTTCCGTTGGTGATATAGCAAATTCTATATCATTTTACATTCCAAGCATTGCTGCAGGAGCATCAGAGACTATAGCATTTGTATATATATTTTCTCCCGATGTTGTGGAAGAAGCATTAGCTTCAACAGGTGATGCATTTGTTTGTGAAGCTGCAACAGGAATTACAACAACCGTTAGCACCACTACTGCAAATTTCAACTGGACCCCTGTTGCCGGTGCTACAGGATATACACTTAAATATCGTCCTACCGCAGGTGGAACATGGATTACAGTTCCTGTAGTTGCTCCTCCGGTAACCATAACAGGTTTAATTGCTTGCACGTCTTACGATTATAAATTAATTACTACATGTGCAGGTGCAATTTCTCCTGCAAGCATGGGAACATTTACAACTGCATGTGTGCCTTGCGCTTCTGCACCTACGGGATTATTTGCAGATAATATCATTACTACTTCCGCTAAATTACATTGGAACACAGATCCGGATGCAATTAAATATAAAGTGAGTTACGCTCCTGTGGGAGGAACCTCAACTGTTGTAAATGCAACATCCAACTTTAAAACAATTCCAGGTTTAATTCCCGGAACCACATATAATTATAAAGTGCGAAGCGTATGTGCCGGTGGTATTCTTTCTGATTATTCTGCCACTGCATCATTTACAACTTTATTCCGCTTAAGTGAAAATGCAATTGCAGATGCACAGATCACTATTTATCCAAATCCCGCTTCAGATAATTTCACTGTTGCTCTCGAAAACTTTAATGAAGGCGATGCAAATATCAAATTATTTGATATGCTTGGAAATATAATTCTGGAAGATATTATTACTGTAACAGAAAATAATAATGCCATTACCCTAAATGTTTCCGGAATATCAAACAGCATTTATTTATTAAGCGTAGAACAAAATGGATTTACATTAAATAAACAAGTGGTGATTGCTAAATAGTAATTCAACGTTTTAATTATAGATCCCGGCTTTAACAGGTCGGGATTTTTTTTGCAAAAATTAGAAATAGGAAATAAGAAATAGGACCTAGGAAATAGGAAAGTCATAGGAAGAAAACAAGCGGTGGAATAAAAAAGGAACCTGCCTGACGCGGTCAGCAGGCAGGCGCAGATGACGCGGATCAGGCGGATAAAAAAAGGATAAAAAAATGTTGATGATGGAGATTTAATAATATTTGTGAATCAAAGTATATAATTATTGATAACGATAAGTTCCGAAGGAACGAAACATCTTGTAACAACGGACTTTAGTCCCGGGTAATGCGGCGTGGTGATGAACGAAACATCTTCTAACAATTGACTTGAGTCCGTGGTTACGATAATGAGCATGTAATCATTACCCAATCCATTGAAGTTAGCCCATCACGAAGCTTGTGAGGCTCTCGCTCTTAGCGAGGGTCTCACTAATGGTATATACCCAAAAACAAACTATATAATTTACCAAAAATTAGAATATAAATTAGCATTAAACCACTCCCAATTTTTGTAACCCAAGAACAATATTTGCAGAAACGGATTCAGTATTGGTTTCTACAGGTATAAATTTTTTACCTGTTACCATTTCATATAATTCAATATAACGCGAAGAGATCGTTTTTATCCACTCCTCTCCCATTTCCGGAACTGTTTGACCTTCCTTGCCCATGAAGTCATTTTCTATGAGCCACTCTCTTACAAATTCTTTTGATAATTGTTTTTGATGTCCATTCTTTTTTTGCCTTTCGTCATATCCTTTCAAATAAAAATAACGGGAAGAATCAGGAGTATGAATTTCATCCATCAAAAGTATTTTTCCATCGTGTAAACCGAATTCATATTTTGTATCCACTAATATTAAACCGCGTTCATTTGCCATCTCTGTGCCTTTTTTAAATAATGCACGGGTATAATATTCCATTAATTCATATTTATCGAGAGTAATGAAATTGCTTTTCAAAATCTCCTCCTTCGAAATATCTGCATCATGGCCGGCATCGGCTTTTGTGGTAGGTGTAATTATAGGTTCAGGAAATTTATCATTCTCCTTCATTCCTTCCGGCATCATCACCCCACAGATCATTCTTTTTCCGGATTTATATTCTCTCCAGGCATGTCCAGCCAGGTAACCGCGAATTACCATCTCTACTTTTACAGGTAAACATTTTATTCCAATGGAAACACGTGGGTCAGGAACACTCAATAACCAATTTGGTGCAACATCTTTGGTGGTATCCAAAAAAAATTCGGCTAACTGATTGAGAACCTGTCCTTTGTATGGTATGGGCCGCGGTAAAATAACATCAAAAGCCGAAATACGATCGCTGGCAACCATTACCAGATATTTATCTCTGATAGTATAAACATCTCTCACCTTTCCATGATAAATTGCTGTTGCCCCCGGTAATTTCAGATCAGTACTCAAAACGGTCATATTGTATAATTAAAGGGCAAATTTACGGATTCTACTATTTTATTCTATAAGTTATAACAGCATTATCTACACAGGTAACCAACATTTTATCGCCATTTCTGGTAATATCGTCAATGATAAAATTGATTGTGGCAATCACAGGGAATCCATCTGTTATTTTACCGGATTCATCAAATAATATTAAATTATTTGATCCGGATACAACTCCGTAATAACTCTGCCCATTAAATTCATAAGTTACGATCTGATCATACATCGTATCAATTTCTGCAACAAATAAGGATTTTCCATTTAAAGTTTTGGCCTTAAAATATTTATCTTCTAAAAATAAAATATCGGTTGTATCACCTTCATTCACTTTTGCAAAATTACCTGAGAGAAAATTTTCCGGCGCGGGAATAGTCTTTGTATTTAAATTACCATCTGCAAGAATAATATTTCCTTTCACATCCATAAAATATTTTGTATTTCCACTTGTATGGGTTGCAATGATATTATTTTTTATAGGAATGGAACGTACGGCATTTCCGGTTTCTTTGCGGAATTGAATTCCTTTAGAATTAATAAATACAATTAAATTTAATTTATCGGAGGTCATTTCAAATAAAGGTAAAGTAACATCCCCTGTATTCTGTTGCGGGTTCCAACCCGGAATAGGTTTGCCATCCTTAAAAAATCCATAAATATTATCATTATTGCAAGCTACGAACATGCGATAATCGTTTTTTGTATTCAGCAGAACTGTTAATGGATTCGTGATCGCGGTGAGTGTAATTGGAAATCCCTCCACAGCATTTCCGTTCATATCCAGTAAATAAATAGCATCGGAAGTATTAAATAGCATCTGCGTTTTATCATTCCCATAAAAATCCACCTCATGTATTTTACCCGAAATTTTATTTGACAATGTTTGTTTCCAGAGAACATCACCACTTGCGGATATAAGGTAAAGCTGATGCGAGGTATCCTGAACTACAATACTTTTTTGTTTATTTAGTTGGTTGTATACTGTAAATGGACCGCTTTCAATAGGATGATCGACCTGCAATTTCCACAAAACTCCATTCTTTCGTTGTGGAGCTGCGTTATAAGCAATAAATCCGTTCAGCAAATACACATTCTTATTATTGCTGAATTGCATTTCCAATCGCGGAAATTTTTGCAACAAATTAAAATTCTCTTCAATGGAATCAATATGTTTATCTGAAACAAAACTTGAAATAATTTGCTCCGCTTTACTGAGGTTAAGATATATGGAATTATTGAATGATGCAGATACCTGTTCTTTAAATTCATTATAATCGCTATCTGTAGATAATGTTTCTCCGTTTTCAATTGCATCCAACATATTCTTAAGTTGCAGTAACTCAAATGTAAAGAGGAGATCATTATTATTCCATGCGGCAAAACAAATTTCAGGAAATTTAGTGCCTGCAATACCGCTGATGATATTACTTGCTGCTATTTCCATAACTACGTGGCCTCTGTATCTCAAGGTATCAGATACGACTGCGGATTTTAATTTATTATCCGCTAAAACCCTGTCGCTTGCAGGAATGATCAAAAAACTTCTTTTCATAAAGTTTTTATCCAGCGATTCCGAAATACCAAATAAAGTATTATTTGTGATCCAGGGCATCCAATGATCAAAATAATCGCGGTTCTGAGTTTCATCTGTGAATGTGGAAGCAATATTTTCACTTAAACGTTCTGAATTCACACGATATAAAACCACTGTGTTTGCAGGTACAGATTTATTCATGTCAACAGAAAACTCTCCTGTATATTTGCTGAGAAGCAGATCGTTTTTATTATTATTTGATGCAGCATATCCTTTTATTGCCACTCCTGCTTCCCCGAACTCAAATTCGAATCCTATCCAGGAAACAAATTTGGTCATTTGCATTACGGATAAATATTTATCATTGGTAGAGAATAAAGAAAGATAATTGCTGAGCTGATCAGTATTCAAATAAAAATTATGGTCAGCTTTTTTATTCATATTGTTGAATACTTCCCTAAATCCCGCATGTTCTGTTACGGGGTCGCCATTCTTTAATTGCAGAATTGCATTTTCAACTAATACAGAAGATGCACTAAAAATAAACACCCCACTTACTTTAGAAAAGGAAATAGACATTCCGGTTTTTGGATAATTCAATTCATAAACATCCGTTCTCTCAAATTTGTGTACAGAAACTGAAGGTTGTTCTCCATTTAAATCGGGAACAAATTGTTTTAGATTTAATCTTGCAGCTTCATCTAATTGCAATAAGAATAAATATTGCACATTATTATCACCTGATGCAAATGCTCCCGAAAGAAAATTATTATTTTGAATATCAGATAATAATTCAGCCTTGGTACCGCAAATTTTGCTAAATAATTCAAGATCCTTTTTCAGATCGCCAAATATTTGCGTTTGCAACAATTCTTGCATTGCAACTTCATTATTTAATAAAACGGTAAACGCATCTGTTTTTTTAACATCAAAAAAACATATCACATCTTGTGGCATTCCATTTAACACCGTTTCATTTCTTTTGTTGAAAAACAAAAGGTAAACGGTAATAAATAAAACTACAAGTAAAATCCCCCCAATTATCCCAATTTTTCGTCGCTCCATGATGTGATGATTACCTTTGCAAAGCTATATTTAATAATTGGCTATGCATATGTTTATATGCACATACAAACTCAGGTTATGGAACAAAAAACAATCATTCGCTGCGCCGCAATTTCAGGTGCACTCTCCGTTGCCTTAGGTGCTTTTGGCGCCCACGGTCTTCAACAATTAGAAAGCACCCAAAAGATCACTGCAAAAGATATCAGTATTTTCGAGACAGCCGTTCGGTATCAGTTTTACCACACTTTTGCCCTATTTGCTGTCGCTGCCTTCTCTGATATTTTAAAACCCAAATTAAAAAATTGGTCCGTTACTGCATTTATAACCGGCATTACAATCTTTTCCGGAAGCCTTTATCTCCTTTCCCTTTCTGAGTTCTTTTTCGGAACACGAATGGCATGGCTGGGTGCAATCACTCCCCTAGGTGGTTTGTCGCTAATCTCCGGCTGGCTTTTGTTTTTTGGTTCTGCTTTTTCGAAAGAGAAAGTTTAGTTTGGGGTTCTGTCATGTAGTAGATCTCCGATTAATATTTTTGGCCACCTACCTCATAGGGGAGTAAGTTTATAGTTACATTGAAAGTTCATTACGTAGAAAATCATTCGGGTTGTCGATCTGTTAATTTGTTAATTGATGAGTGCCGGCTGTTAATTGGTACATTGGTACAGTTTTTCGGCTGTTCCATTGGTACATCTTTTCCGGCTGTTAATTGGTACGTTGGTACATTTTTTTCGGCTGTTCCATTGGTACATTAAAAAAGCCCCGCTTTTTACACGAGGCTTTTTATTTTCAAATATCTCTTTATTTACATTTAAATTTCAACTTCCCTACATCAAATGTACATCCACTTTTTTCAGCAACCTTAACACCAACAATTAAGTTTTGCGTACTGGTCATGTTGATTTTCGTATCAACATTAGTTAAAGTAACATCGCCGATCTGAAGAGATTTAATAGTAAATACATCTCCCTTAATGGTTGTTCCATTTCCAAGATCTGTAGGTTTATCATTTTTGATATCCGCTTCCGTGATAGCACCAGATTCCCATAGTCTGATAAAATATTCTTTACCAACCATTGCAACAGTAATGCTAGGACTTAAATTTAGAATATATTTTGTTTGTTCTTTACCATTTACAGATGCATTTCCTTCATACATATTTCCCTTTTTAGTTAAGGTAGCATCAAGAGCAGCCGCATTTGTTGTGGTAGTTGTAGTTTTTTTATCGCCGGTAGTTTTTGTCTCATTTGTTTTCACTTCCGGAGTTTCAATTACATCAGTTTCATCCACTTGTTGAAGATCCTGCAATTGTTTCTGGCGTTGTGATTCTGCATCGCGTTTACGGGCTTCATTGGCTTCAATGGTAGCTTCATCGTAAGTAATGATAGCATTAGGAATGATACCAATGATCGTAAATTCTGTTCTCCTGTTCAACTGATGTAAATCTTCAAAATCCTGTCCCTTATATTTTTGAATAAAGGCTTCAGTTAATACTGATCCTTTAGGTACTAAAGCACCGCTTGTAACTTTAAAATCTTCAGAAATTGTTTTAGGCGTAGTTTCACCGTAACCGGTAGCCACTAATCTTTCTGAATCAATTCCTCTGGAGATCATATAACTTACTACTGTATCGGCACGATTCTGAGAAAGCACTTTGTTTCTTTCATCGGTATCGCGACTATCCGTATGAGAACCTATCTCTACTTTTAATTGAGGGCTCAGCGCTAATACATTATACATAGAATCCAATGCTCGGAAAGATTCGGGACGAAGATCCCATTTACCCAATGGATAATAAATATTTTTTACTTCGATAGGTATTTTTTCAATGATGGGCTCCATCATAATGTCAACATATAAAGTATCGTTATTATCTAAGCCGATCGTGGATGTTGTTGCACGACCATTTTTATATTTTTCTTTGTAGCCGGTCAATTCAAATTTATCCTGAGCTGTTCCTACAAAAAAGTCTTCATACGGATTTGACATCTTAGTAACGGCCGAATCTTTTTTAACTCCAGATTGATTAAGATCAACACCCGCACCAACGATAACTTCTTTAGAAATTTCATCAATTGCACGAACCATGATCACAAATTCAGGAGGATATTTATAAGCATAAATATCGTCGCAACAAGTTTCACTTTTTACATTGAAACCACCTTTGCGGTTCGAAACAAAAAATCCTTTTTTTCCTGATTTATTCGTAGAAAAATAAAAATCATCCACTGAACTATTAAAAGGTAATCCTAAATTTTCCGGGGCATCAAAAGATTTCATGCCACCGGCGGTTTTATAAATATCTAAACCGCCAATATTAATTTGTCCGTTGGAGCTGAAATATAATAATCCCTGTTCATCATTATAAAAAGGAGTTATTTCATCACCAATTGTATTCACCTTAGTTCCACAGTTGATTGGATTTGAATATGCTTTCCCTTTATTTTGAACTTCAACATACCAAAGGTCCATTCCACCACGACCACCTGCTCTATTTGATGAGAAATACAAAATTTCTTTCCCTTTAAAAGTTCCTAATGCAGGATGTGTTGAAGTAAAATCTGTAGTGTTAGCATCACTAACTTCTTTTCCACTTTGCCACTCACCACTTTCATATTCACTCACATATATTTTACAGATCATCACCAACGAATCGTTAGGGCGACATTCAGTATAATAAAATCTTTTACCATCACCGGAATAGGCACCATTTCCTGTATGTGCATCACCTTTATTAAATGGTGCTTTTAATTCTTTTGAAGGAGTCCATGTATCACCTTCAGCGGTTGACGTGAAAATTCTTGAACGCAATTCTGTTTTTCCTTGCTGACCCAGATCGATAGGTTTGTCAGATACTAAGGCTGCAAAGGTTAAATTATTATCAGGACTATATGTTGGAGAAAAGTCGGTGTAATTATTATTAATATTTGTTCCTAAATGTTCCACATTAACTGTAGCCGGAGTTTGTGCAAGTAATATTGCAACATCACAACCCTTATCTTCATTTTTTGCCTGACGTTTTAAAATTGTTGCAGTAGCACCTTTTAATTTGCTATTTTTTGTCACTGCTTTAAATCCTTCTTTGGCTTCTGCGTATTTTCCATTATATTTTAAACTCATTGCGTAATAAAAACCCGCATCAGGATACATGTCTTTTGATTTACCAGCATCAATTGCAGTCTTATACCATTTTTCTGCATCTTTATAATTGCGCGCTAAATAATAGGCTCTTGCCAATTTATAAGCAGCTTCCTGAGAGGCCTCATCTTCATAAGCAAGTTTATATGCATCCTGTGCACCGTAATAACTTCCTGCCGACATTAATGCATCACCATACATCAATTTGCGGGTTGCATTCATTTTTTCTAATTCCGGATCATGTGTTTGAGCATTTACTGTCGCGGTAAATAGAATTATTGTAAGAATTGCAAATATTTTTTTCATACTATATTCTTTATCAGTTGAGAATTCATTTTTTTTAAATATTAATAACGAGGACAAGGCATATCAAAGTTTTTAGGAATAACCGGTAAAATACAACCTGTATAAACCAGCGATAATTCAAATCCGCCTTTTCCGCTACTTGCTTCCTGTAATGTGGAAGTATTAATATCGTAACTCGCTCCGAAACGGAAATTTTTATAATCCATTCCAACAACAGCTATCATTGCATCATCTAAACGATAATGACCTCCCAGAAAAAATGTTGCAGGGAAATTAGCATTATTTAAAAAATAACCGAGATCAGCACCAACAACAATTTCCTGAGCACCTGATTGAGATTGGTATAATACTGAAGGAATAAATCCGTATTTATCTGCAAAAGTAAATCCTGCTTTTAGGTGACCAACCATACGAGCACCCAATTTATTTTCATCATCCTGTAAAAAACTTTCTTTAGGAGAAACTAAATTGAACATTGCAAATCCGGCTGTAACATTAAATTTTTTGGATACGATATTATGATAGGCTAAACCTGTACTCATATTAAAACGGGAAATATTATCACCCAGATATGGTTCGAGGGGACTTACGGTTTGATCAAAATCATCGCCAGTCCATTGATTTGGCCATTTTAATGCATTAAAATCCAACGACTTTTGCATTAAACCACCCTGTAAACCAAGTGAAAGGTTGTGATCTTCACGTCCGCCAAGTCCAAGTACAAACGCTGTGGAACCCATTACGCTCAGGTTAGTTAAATTTCCATCACCGGAAACATCGTTGTATAATAGTAATCCCCCTGTTAATTTGCTTGCAACACCAATTTGTTTAACAATAGGCATGTCAAAAAATGCTTCGTAGGTTACATAAGGAGTTGTAACACTATTCCATTGGTTGCGGTATGTTAAACCTGCTCTCCAGTCACAGGAATTCACGCCTGTAAGTGCCGGATTCAATGCAAGAGGGGCGGCATTATACTGCGAGAAGTGAACGTCCTGACCCTTTAATACACCAACAGCCATGAAAGCTGCAAAAAACGCGATTTTGTAAATCTTCATCATTGGTTATTGTTTTAATATTTATCTGAGTAATGTAATTGTTCCTTTATTTATGATTTCATTATTTTCTTCATCTGTCCCCACAAATATATACATATATGCACCTATTTCCTGATCACTATTGTTAAACTTACCATCCCATCCGGCTAAAATATCACTTGTTTCATATATTTTTTGCCCCCAACGGTTAAAAATACAAAATGAATTTAAATCCACATTCACAAAGGTGGAAATATGCAATAAATCATTTAACCCGTCGCCGTTTGGCGTAAAGGCATTTGGGATCACAACAGGCTGAGGCTGAACCACAACTACTTCAACGTTGTCGGTAAAAATACATCCTATATCGGTAGTTACTGTAACGGTATATACTGTTGATATTTCAGGTGTGGCAATAGGATTTTCGATATTCGGGTCATTTAATCCTGTTTCCGGCGACCAAACATAACTCGCCCCTCCATCAGCATCCAAATAAGCGGTTTCTGCGAAATAGATCAAAGTATCATTACCTGCGTAGGCTGTATTAGGATAAATATCTACAAACACTGTTTGTGAATTTACACAGGAAAATCGGGTTGCAATTACTGTATAAACTGTGGGTTCCGTTGGATAGGCTTCTGTATAATCATCTGCAGGATCACTCAACGTTTCAGCTGGTGTCCACGCATAGGAATCGCCGCCGCTCACAGTGAGCACGGCAACTCCGCCAGGGCAAATTGTGGTATCGGGAGAAATTACAAGCGGGAGTGCATCGTAAATATTTATAGTAAGTGTATCGCTCACACCGGAGGCGCAACCAAGGTCAACATAAATAGTTATTGTTTCAACCCCTTCTGCCAAAGCATCTTCTATTGCATCAATAATTATTGTGATCATAGTATCCCCGGGATAAAATATCAACTCTGAGGGTAAATCCATATAATCAATTCCGTTATCTGCAGTTCCATCAACTACCATTGTAACTATAAAGGTATCGACAGGTGCAAATGACAAAACGAAGGTAACTTCACCATCGTTACAGCCTTCAATAATATCGGTATAACCGTCAATTTCTGTTTCATAAGTAAGACTAACGGCGGGACTTGTAAGTGAACCGGCTTCAATAAATACACCTGAATCCAAAGCCCAGTCAAGATCATCGGCTATAGCCATTTTTAAATGATAGGTCTCGCATGGGATCACGTTGCGTTTTGCTTCCAAAACTGTTGTGAAACCATCATATTGTATATAAAAATCATCGGCACTAAAAGGAAGGTCCCAGCCCGTTCCATTGATATTGTAATAACTGGGATTGCTTACGTTATTTACATTGTTAATTGATACCGGAGTTGCAGTGCCGGGAATAATTGCAAGATTTTCGGTTCCAACTATACCGGGACCGCTGATATAAAATGCAAATACATCGTTAAATGAACCAACATATTCCAAATATTCTTCAGAACCGAAGGAATAATTAAAACGAATGGTATCGGAGGTTACGGTTATATCAAATTCAAGAACACAGGCATCATAGGTACCGAGAACACCGGGAATTGCATCCAGATCAGGATCACCCGGAGTACCGGCTCCCCCTGTGGAACCGGAACTATTATTTGGTCCAACAGCAAGATCTGCAGAGCCACTTGTTAATATAATTCCGCTATCTATCCCTACATTACAATCTATGCAATTAAAAAATCCAAAAGCCCCCGTTGGGCAATCCATGGTTACTCCGGAAACGGTTACCCCTGTTCCCACCAGCGATTCTACTAATTCTTCCGGCGTTGCCGTATCATTGATCGTTATTTGAGCTGATAAACCTGCATTTACAAACACGATGCAACTTACCAAAGATGCAACGTTGAGGAGTTTGCTAAAAATTGGTTTCATTTTGACATTATTTATTACCCTAATTCATAATAAATGAAAAAAATGCTTTCATTTATAATGTTGCTTTTCCGGACTTAATTATTTAATCCGGCAATATTTTATCTCACGAGTGTAAAGTTTCCTTGTTGCATAAAACTTTCTCCGTTGAGGTCAGTATAATTTAATACATAAACAAAGGCACCCATGGGCTGTGCTTCACCTTCGATGCTGCCATTCCATGAATTGGTAAAATCATTGCTCTGAAATATAGCCTCACCCCATCTGTTAAAAACCTGCAAATTATAGGTCGCGAGTTGGCCTCTTACAATTATGGTAAATCCATCATTAATACCATCCTCATTTGGTGAGAAAGCATTAGGAATACCAACCATTGCATCGGTGCTAACAATAACTGTTACCTCATCGGTAAATTCACAACCAATTGATGTAGTTACTGTAACTGTATATGTTGTTGTTGTTTCTGGTGTTGCCAATGGGTTTTCGCTGTTCGGATCACTCAGCCCCGTGGTTGGCGACCAGGAATATTCAACACCACCGCTTGCATCCAGTAATGCTGTTTCCCCAAAAAATATTGTTGTATCGGAACCTGCATCGGCAGATGGTGACTGTATATCTACAAAAACTTCGGCCGTGTTTACACAGGAAGCAAGAGTTCCTTCCACCGTATATGTGGTGGGTTCGGTAGGATAGGCTTCCGTGAAGTCACCGGTAGGATCACTCAGTGTTCCGGTGGGAGTCCATGAATAGGTATCGGCACCGCTAACATTGAGAAAGGCAACATCATCCGGACATATCATAGTATCGTTAGAAACCGTGAGCGGAAGTGCATCCCAAACATTTATTATCAGACTATCACCAACTCCGGCAATACATCCAAGATCAACAGAGATAATAATAGTTTCCATACCTTCATCAATTCCATCATCAGGAGCAATAATTGGGATTACGATAAGAGTATCTCCAGGCAAAAAAACAAGTTCTGTTTCAAATTCCTCGTAATCAACTGTCATGGTTGCAGTACCGGTTACCTCTAGATTTACTATAAACGTATCTATGGGTGCAAATGATAATGCAAAGGTGAGTTCACCTTCATTACAACCTTCAATAATATCCGGATAACCTTCAATTTCCGTTTCGTAAGTAAGAGTAACACCGGGACTTGACAAAGAACCCGCTTCGATAAATACACCCGAATCGTATGCCCAGTCGAGGTCGTCGGCTATTACCATTTTAAGGTGATAGGTTTCACAAGGAATAACATTGCGTTTTGCTTCCAGCACAGTTGTAAATCCGTCATATTGAATATAATAATCGTCGGTATTGAATGGTGCAGTAAATCCATCCCCATTCACCACATAATATTCGGGGTAAGAACCGGTATTTACATTATTAATGGAAACGGCCGTTGCTGTTCCTGGAATCAAGGCCATGTTTTCTGTTCCGACAATACCGGGACCGCTGATATAAAACGCAAATGCATCATTAAATGAACCTACGAATTCAAGATACTCTTCTGAACCAAAGGAATAATTAAAACGAATTGTATCGGAGGTAACAGTAAGGTCAAATTCGAGCACGCAAGCATCATTTGTTCCCAGAATTCCGGGAATGTCATCCAGATCAGGATCTCCGGGGGCGCCATTATCGCCAGTGGAGGAGGAAGAGTTATTAGGGCCAACTGCTAAAGAAGCTGATCCGCTGGTAAGTAAAATTCCACTGCCAATTCCGACATTGCAATCAACACATTCAAAAAATCCATAAGCTCCATCAGGGCAATCCATGGTAATATCGGAGATAGTAACTCCTTCACCTACAAGTGAAGTAACAAGTTCTTCAGGTGTGGCAGAATCATCTACTGTTAGCTGCGCAGAAACTAAATTATGGAGAAAGGTCAACCCAATTGTCAAAAATGTTACACGGAGAAAGGAGCGTAAAGTTTGTTTCATTAATCTTTATTTTTAATTAATCTCTAAAGTTACAAGTAAACTTACAAATAATTTATGATTTATAATAAAAAAATAGTGCTGACCATGGTACAAAAATGACTCAAATATGACCATGCCATTCAGTTATGGAACCGATAAAGGGAGAATTAAAAGCAATTAAGGTGTGCGTTTCGACATTCGCCATAACACGAACATCATTCCAAAGCCGAAAATAACAAATATTATCGAAATAAAGGTAGCCTGCGTTGCATGTATGCCCATAAATTCAAGGGTGTTGTTCACTCTAATCTTTTCAATAAAATATCTTTCTACACCGGCGCCTATCACATAAATTGCCAATAACATTCCCGGAATATGAATTCTTTTCCGGATGAACCACAAAAAGAGAAAGATGATCATCGACATGGCGATTTCGTATATAGGAGTCGGAAATACAGCCACAGGAAGTTGTCCGCACCAGTCACTGGTACATCCCTCAATGTAAGTTCCCTCTCCGTTCACATTATGCGCATAATTTTGAGCCACTAATGTTCGGGGCAACCAACCGGGGCTAAATTCCTTGTGCGGAACCTCCTCCAATGAACCAAATTCAGAAATATAATAGTTTGCATTAGCCTGCAGAGCCTTTTCAAATTCACCGGGCTGTGCCATTGTAACAGATCCATCTGCTTGTGAGATATAAGCGCTGTTCAGGATCCCCCAATCGCCATCTCCGGAAACCTGACAACCCAATCTTCCTACTGCGTAAGCTAAAATTAAAGCGGGTGCCACTGCATCACCCAAGTGCATAACACTGATCTTTTTTTTGCGTGCAAACATGATCACAGCAAATGCTCCTAATATGAGTCCGCCATAAATGGTAAGTCCGCTGAAAAAATTACCAAGAGGATCTTTGAAAAAATCTTTCCATCCATCAGGTTCTTCAAAATTGGAAAATATTTTAGCACCTAAAATTCCGAATATAGCAGCGATCATTACAATATCTCCGAGTCTTTCGTGTGGAAATACATCAAATGTTCTTTCTTCAGGTTTTGACAATTGCTGACTTTTCTTTTCCCTGTATTTTAAATATATTAAACCCGCAGCACCGAGCAATCCGAAAATAATATTTCCTTCCAATGAAAAAATAAATTGAGGGGGATTTTCATTAAACGCATCCCAGGATGTGATCATACCCCCAATTTTAAATCCGATGATATAACCTACTATACCATTAAAAATTAATTCAGAGGTTGATGCAGGAGCTCCAACAGTTCTTTTTTCTTTTATTGGCAATAATAATCCTTGTTTCTCTTTTCTTTTTAATTCGATATAAAGGATATATCCCGCTGCTAAAAAAGCCATTCCTACAAAAAATCCAAAAGAAAAAATCGGGAATCTCCAATGTGTATTAAAAATAGCATTAAATAATTCTGCAATTGTGGCGTAAGATCGTAGTAAAACCATTCTGTATTTTTTGCTTTTAAATTCTGCTATTTCTAGCTTTTGTTTTAATTAATTATGATAGGTTAAAATATTTATTTTCTCTGATATTTCCCCTGCTTCCATTTCTAAATCTGCATTTACCCCTGCGAGATTAACAGTTACAATTTCATTTACCAGCAAGGGGTCATATTGCGTTTTCACTCTGATATAATTATCGGAAAACCCATACATAAATTCACCATCGGTTTCCTCCTCAAAAAGTACCGGTCGTTGAGTTCCGACGAACTGTTCATAAAAATATCTTTTCTTTTTTTCAGATAAATTTCGCAATTGTTTTGTGCGCTCCTCTCGAATTTTTTGAGGCACCACACTGTCCATGGATATTGCTAAAGTATCTGCTCTTTCACTGTAAGTGAACACATGCAAATAAGAAATATCCAATTCGTTTAAAAAATAATAGGTCTCTAAAAAATCTTCTGCAGTTTCACCCGGGAATCCCGTAATTACATCCACCCCAATACAACAGTGAGGCATTATACTTTTTATGAAATTTATGCGATCGGAATATAATTCGCTCAAATAACGGCGACGCATTAATTTTAATATTTTATTGCTTCCGCTTTGTAAAGGGATATGAAAATGCGGAACAAATTTTTTCGATTTACTTACAAAAGCAATAATTTCATTTGTAAGTAAATTGGGTTCTATGGAAGATATTCTGAATCTTTTAATATTTTCAGTGTGTTCCAATTGATCGATCAGTTCAAAAAATGTTTCACTGGTTTCTGTTCCATTATTTTTTCCGAAATCGCCAATATTTACTCCCGTTAAAACAATTTCAGACACACCTTGTGCTTCAATTTGTTTAACATTTTCCAATACATTGGATATTGTATTACTTCTGCTATTTCCTCTCGCAAGTGGAATTGTACAAAATGAACAGGAATAATCGCAACCATCCTGCACTTTTAAAAATGTTCTGGTGCGCTCTCCTATAGAATATGCCGACATGAAAATATTCACATCAGCAATATCCCCTGCAATATATTTTTTCTTTTTTATAAATCTATCCTCTTCAGAAATGGAAGTGATATAATGTGTGAGATTAAATTTTTCTGCCGCACCTAAAACCAGATCGACACCCTCAATGGAAGAGATCTCCTCGGGTTTTAACTGGGCATAACATCCAACCACAATTATATAGGCACCGGGAGCAGTTTTTAAAGCTTGTTTTACAATTTTTTTGCATTTTTTATCAGCATTATCGGTTACGGAACAAGTATTAATTACGTAAATATCCGCAGCTTGATGAAATGGTTTAATAGAATATCCCTCCTCCATCACCATTCGCCCCAAAGTGGAGGTTTCAGAATAATTCAATTTGCAACCCAAGGTATAAAAGGCAACAGATCCCTTTTGCATGACTCTGCAAAACTACTTAATATAAAAGAAAGGAGAAGCGCACCCTGGGTTTAGTCGGGTCAATGCTAAAATTTGGGGAGTGGATATTTTCATTTGAGAAGTCCGCATAGTATTAACTTGGTTTTTTAATACAGTTTCTTATAGTTTTATAATT
>JAYSYX010000013.1:0-5864 GCA_043727235.1 Bacteroidota bacterium | reverse complement strand
ATCGGAGCTTTTGAACGTTTAAACCGTTCGGGTATCACCAAATTGGCTGCTATCCACCGTGGATTTTCAACACACGAAAAATCAAAATACCGGAATATACCACGCTGGAACATTCCAATTGAACTAAAGCGCCGCTTTCCTGAACTTCCTATTGTTTGCGACCCTAGCCACATTTGTGGTAATCGTGAGTTACTAAGGGAGGTGGCGCAAACAGCGTTGGACATTGGATTTGAAGGTATTCATCTCGAATCACATATTAATCCGGATAAGGCTTTAAGTGATGCCAAACAACAGATAACTCCAGAGGCATTCGGCGAAATGATCAGCATATTGCATACCCGCGAATCGCTGGAACATAATCCTTTTGCAGAAAATCAACTGGAAATTTTACGAGGAAAGATAGACTCACTCGACAACTACCTTCTCGAACTTTTAAGCGAAAGAATGGATGTTGTTAGAGAAATTGCCGATTACAAACGCGAAAATAATCTTGCCATCGTTCAACCAAGTCGCTGGACAGAGATCTTGGAAAGCAGATTGGCCACCGGTGAAAGAAAACATCTCACCCAAAAATTCATTAAAGAATTATTTCATGCTGTCCATAAGGAATCCATCCATCATCAAACTGAGGTTATGCTGAATGAAGGTAAATCTGAGATTGAACATAAGGAATAGGATAAAGGGAATCGAGACACGGGACACGGGACTTATTTTGATTTAAATTGGAAAATTAATTTTTACCCAGGGACAATCGGCGTTAGCTCGATGCAATTTGTAAAAGTTATTTTTCTGCAAATACCGCTAACTCGAGGTTTTAATATATTCCGTATATAAGGTCCGATTTTCCCATTTCTGTTCGGAATTAATCACCACTAAAAGCCGCGTTACTTAATATCTTAGAAGCATACCATTTATCCTTCGAATCTTTAATTTAACAGTGCCTGGGTTTATTTGGAATCTCAAATTTTTCAACGAAGTAATTTTGAGAAGGGAACTCTGCAATTAAGATCGGTAGACCCCTTTTTTAACCTTTACCAACCCTTCCTTCCTTTATTTTTCCTTAGACCCTTACCTTCGAATCTTCTCCTTTCGAATCTTCTCCCTTCTCCCTTCGAATCTTCTTATTTCTTGCCTACAAACGAACTCAACATCCCCATTGCTCTTTGGTACCATTCATCTTCCAGAATAAAATCAAACATAATAGTTGATAAACAAGTTGTGGAGGTGGTTCCTTTATCAATTTCTTCCACTGTGAGACGATATTTTCCGGCAGGTAATTTTAATTCATAAACATTTAGAATTGTGAGGTCGATAATTGAGCTGCGGTATTGCGATTTAATTGCACCATTTGGATTAATGGTATTTCCATCCAGATTGGTAATTAAAATAATATCAGGTTTTGATGATGCGTCGAAAACTGCGCGACTACTTTGATTTCCATTATAAATTTTAATTGCACGAGCTGGTTGGGTAATTTCAAATTCGATATATTCGCCTGCACCGGCACCTGCGATACCTTCACACCAACAAGTTTGGCGACCCAAATTTTCAACACCTAAATAAGAGGAATCATCAGCATAATAATCGGCAATATCAAATGCAAAAACAGGATTACCTGATTCTTTAAGTGAAATTGCCGGTTGATTATTTTTACAGGTATTTGTGATAAGATTATTTAACGAACCATTATTATACGTCACCTCTTTAATATCTTTTGTGAAAATATCAAAGCCTGTAGGATTACCTGTTTGGTATGAGGGGATAGAATCAGAAAATGCGATCAACGACGTAGATTCGTAAAATCTTTTGTCCATTCCCAAATCCGTTTTTACCCAACTGGATGCATTCATATTAATTACTGCAGATGGTATTAATAACTGCTCGGTATATAAGTTATTATTATTGCATTTATTCATCCCTCTCACATCAAAAAAAGCTATTCTGTCAGTTGCGATAGGAGTTACATCTTTAAAGATAATAACCTGACTTCTGTCGCCGCTTGTTTTTGAAGTATAATTATTCATTCTTTTTGGCATTACCGGAGTTGCACTGAAAAGATCATGTTCAATATATAATGCATCTATCTTCCCGGCCCAATTTTTTTCATATCCAAGTTCATAAGTGGTAAATGTTTCTTCCTGTCCTATTCCGGCCATCATTGAAGGCATTGCAACAAAGGCCATTAGAGTAGTTTGTTCATCAGGAGTAAAATTCAAATCAACAATAAATTTAATTTCCAACCTGAGCACTTCTGTATTTTTAGGTATATATAATGGTGTTTCATCCACAAATTTAATTTCACACATTATTTTTTTGATATTGATCCTTACATTATTTCTAAAAAGATCGAACTGAATACCCAGTGCTTTTAAATTGTCAACACTGATATATTTCCTGACAAACAATCTGTTTTGAAAATTATCGCGGATCTGTTCACGGGTATCCAATGCACGGTCCTGCACAGAAAAAATATCACTGAAGGAAGTAATTGTTGCCAACTGATCCAACATCTCGGATCTCTTACCATATTCAAATTCATTAAAATATATATTCAGTGGTATTTCCGTATTTACAGTGCAAAATGAAGAGGTAGTATTTTTTAATTCATATATCACATCATATTTTACAAGACTATCGAAATCTCTTACATGAATTAATTGCTTTTGTAGCGCAACTCCAAAATTTGGTCCAATGGGATGCATATTTCCAGTGGAAATGGACAGCCCGTTGAAATTAGAATTATTTTGTGCAAAAAGAGAAACTGAAATAAAACTTAAAAAAATTAACAAGGAATTTTTACGCATATTATTTTTAATTTTTTGAAATTGAAACCGTTTATTTATTTATAGAAATCTTCACAACGATGAAACAAAGGAATGAAATCCAAAATCTCTCCAAGGTCACTAACTTTAACTTTTCCGAACATAACTGCCATCTGAGCATTGGTTCTCCCCCACTCCATGTCTTCATAGGTAGAATCTTTGGTAGTCACAATACATTTAGGAGTGTCATGCAAACCATCCTCAATATTAAGGGTTCCATCGGCAATACGAACAGTGTATTGTCCACCATTGTCACCGGAAATGTCCAAATGAAAGATGGTTTCAAATCCCTGTTCCGCTTTTTCAGGCCTAAATCGTTCCTTTAGGGACATAACTATTTCCCTTGCTGTAAGTGGTTTTTGCATCATTTTTGAATATAGCCGCTAAGATAAAGGAATGTAATTTAATTTTACGCAGCTTTAAACACAAGCATCATGCCCGAACAGGTTACAAAATGCAGAATTGACAAATGGTTGTGGGCCGTGCGTTTATACAAGACCCGCAGCCTGGCCTCCGATGCGGTTAAAGCAGGTAAATTAAAGGTTAAGGGAGATTCTGTTAAACCATCCTTTGAAGTTTTTGTAGGATTGGAGTTCACAATTCCGAGTGGAGTTGTAAAATATTCCTATAAAGTAAAGGCGATAACCGACAAACGTGTTGGAGCTCCGCTCGTTATCAACTTTCTGGAAGATACCACTCCCGAGGAGGAAAAAATGAAACTCACTACTTTAGAATTTATGCCAGCCGCGTTTAGAGAAAAGGGAACAGGGAGGCCGACGAAGAAGGAAAGGAGGGATTTGGATGAATGGAAGAATAATTGAGAATTGATAATTGACAATTGATAATTGACAATTTAACAGCCATAAAATAATTGATAATTGATAATGGATAATTGATAATTAAACAGCCGGGATTTTGTAAAGGTTGGGGCTTTTAATTTCTTGTCTTGGCTAATATTTTAAGTGAGTATTTATTGACTGAAGTCCTATGTCATGTGTTCTTTCTCCTTTCTCCTATAAACGCGGGATCAAACTTTTTTAATGTCCCGAAATGATAATTTAATCTGGCGAGCACACTAAATCAGATTATCAAAATGCGCATGAGAGTATTTTTATGGAGGAATTTCATATAAATATACAATTAAATGTGAGGTCCAGAGTTTGTGTATGACAAATTCTCAATTCTCAACTCCCAATTCTCATTTCATTTATATTGCTCTTTCACAAGTTCCGGAAATAAATGTTCAAATTTCTCTACCTTTTTTCCCACAACATAAATACAATATGGTTGATCGGGATTTTTGGCGAAATAATCCTGGTGATAATCTTCCGCAGGCCAGAAGGTTATTAATGGGGTTAGTTCGGTGACTATTTTATCAGAATAATATCCGGAAGAAGCTAATTTTTCTATATATTTCTCTGTTTCCGATTTTTGGTTTTCATCGCTGTAAAAAACGATGGAACGGTATTGTATTCCCACATCATTTCCCTGGCGGTTCAAAGTTGTTGGATCATGTGTTTTCATATGTATTTCCAGAATAGTTTCATAAGAACATTCTTTTGGGTCGAAAATGACCTGAACACACTCAGCATGTCCCGTAGTGTCGGTGCAAACTGCTTGATAGGTTGGATTTTTTAAGGGTCCGCCAGAATATCCGGAAAGCACACTTTTTACTCCTATTACTTCTTCAAATATTGCTTCCGTACACCAGAAACAACCACCGCCAAAAGTGGCTTTTTGCCAACCGTTTTGGGCGATCTCTTCATCAGTATATATTTTTCTCATAGCTAAAATATCCTTGTTTGTATTATTATCAGTCTGAGGCACCTTTTCGGGTTGTTTTGCACCGCAACTAATAAAAATAGTGATCAATATCAATAAAACAGACAGAAGGAACAATTTGTTTTTCATCGTTTGATTTTTGTTCATTTACGCAAACATAACCGCTTTGGTTGGTATAAAAGTTCTGCTTTTAACAAATCTTAATACAAAAATGCCTTTTTGTGACATCTAAAGGCATAAATATATTTAAATAAAGAAGGTCTTGTTCTAAAAATAAAGGGAACTCAATATTAATAAATTCTATATTTGTCAGGTTTAATCATTGTATGGATCTTATTCGAATAGCAGTTCATGGCGGTGCTGGCACCATGCCTAAAAAATATATGACCCCTGAAACGGAGTCAAGTTGTAATAGCGCTCTTGAAAGTGCTTTAAAAGCCGGTTATACCTTACTGGCAGAAGGTGGCGAAGCGATTGACGCAGTAGCTGCTGCCGTAACTGTATTGGAAAATTTCGAGTTGTTTAATGCAGGAAAAGGTTCTGTTTTCACCAATCAGGGCACACATGAGATGGATGCCAGTATCATGAATGGCAAGGATCTTAAATCGGGGGCAGTTGCCGGTGTGAGCAATATTAAAAATCCCATTCAATTAGCCAGGGCGGTAATGCAATATTCTGAACATGTTCTATTGTTGGGTGAAGGAGCTGAATCATTTGCAAAATTGCACAATATTGATTTTGCCGATGATGATTATTTTTTCTCACAATTCAGGTTTGAACAGTTGGAAAGAGCAAAAAAAAGAAATATGATAGTTTTGGATCATGTGGACGATAAAAAATTCGGAACTGTTGGTGCAGTTGCTTTGGATAAATTTGGAAATCTAGCAGCTGCCACTTCCACAGGGGGCATGACGAATAAAATGTTCGGACGTGTTGGTGATTCGCCATTAATTGGATCAGGAACTTATGCAAATAATAATACCTGCGCAGTGAGTTGCACGGGGCACGGAGAATATTTTATCGAAAATGTTGTGGCTTATGATATAAGTTGTTTGCTGGAATATAAAGGACTCTCCCTGGAAGAAGCTACGAATTTAGTAGTTATGGAAAAACTAAAAAAGATAGATGCAGAAGGTGGATTAATTGCAATGGATAAATCAGGGAACATTTGTTTGCCATTTAACACAAAAGGGATGTATAGAGGATGGAAGAAAGGGGAGGAAGATTTTTATACGGGGATATATTAGTAGAGGTTTTTGT
>JAYSYX010000012.1:0-5873 GCA_043727235.1 Bacteroidota bacterium | reverse complement strand
TAAAATATATCACCAGAAATATTAAAAAAAATATATAACAAAACATATAGGAAAATGTAACCCCAACGACACCTAACTGATTAATCAGATAATAACCTAAAATTATGTACAACAGATTAAATGAAATTTCTGAAATGATAAATACCTTGGTCAATGATTTCGACAACATCAAAAATGCAAGTACCCATGAAATCATTTTAAAAAAATCACCAATTAATTGATACAGAAAAAGCTCTGACATTGATTGAAATTTTTCGGTATATAAAAGGTTAATAATAAAATTTCTAAGAAAATAAATAGTGCTCAACATTACAATTAAAGTAGGAATCATTAACAGGTAGCCTCTTTTTATTTCCTTTTTTATTTCGTACACTTCTTTTAATGAACTTAGTTTAGGTAAATAATATGTACTTAATGCTGTAGTAACTACCATTAAATATCCGTCGGAAACTCTCAACATTCCTTGCCAAAGCCCAGCGGATTCTTCTCCCGCTTCATTTACAATGAAACCCCTGAGAATGATCTGTGTCAAAGGAATTGTCAATGCACTGACGATGGTCATAAGAGAAAATTTACCCAATTTTTTTATTGTATCATTAGATATCTTTAAATTGGTTATTCTAAAATTTACCCATTTACCTTTTTTAATTAGAAATAAAGAAACAAAAAACACCAGGCTGGGGGCAAGAAAAAGAGAGTAAAGTGCTCCAATTGCTTCAAAATTATAAACTAATACAATTGTAAGAATGAGTCCAATAATAGTACTTGATGAAGTTATAATTGTATATTTTTTTATTTCACCAAAACCATTTAAAATAGACACTATAAGCGTATTTAAGGCACTTAGAACAATAGTTGCACCAAAAACTATGATCAGTGTATTGTAGTCATGAGATTGAAAAAACAGTTCGCCCCAGTAAGGTGCACCCAGGATCAAAAACAAACCTATTATGGCAGAGCAAAGTAGTGTCAGTTTAATAGAGGACTGAATAATTTCTTTTTGATTTTCTTTGTCGTTATTATATTCTGAAATATATTTGATAACTCCATTATTGATGGCGCCTGTAGACAACGTCGAACTGATAGTGACTAAATTGGAAAATTGACCGATCAGGTAAATACCGAAAGGACCGGCAAAGATTGCAACCATTTTGCTGGCGATGAAACCCGAAGCAACTCTAATCACGGTGATGAGTCCGGCATAGACTGTCGTTTGGATTAACTTCATGAAGCAGTAAAAAACTTTTTAATACAAGCAATTACGTATAGTTGCTGATCTTCTGTCATACCAATGAAAAGGGGAATACTCAAAACTTCTTCACTTAGCTTTTCAGCGATGGGATGATCACCCTTCATCTTTCCCATATCTTTATATGCTTTTTGCAAGTGAGGAGGAATAGGGTAGTGGATGAGGGTATCAATATTCTTTTCCTTAAGAAATGCCGCTAATTCGTCTCTCCGGTTAGTTTTTATAACATATAAGTGGTATACATGCGTCGCTTCAGAAGCAACTGTAGGTATTTGTAAATTTGGAATATTTTTCAGTTCACGATCATAATTATCCGCAAGTTTTTGCCTTTGAGAATTCCATTGGTCCAGGTACTTCAATTTGACAGTTAAAATACCTGCCTGAAGTTCATCGATCCTGTTGTTGTACCCCTTAAATTCATTATGGTACCTTTTCTCTGAACCATAATTTCTTATTGATCTGACTACTTCATCCAGATTTTCATCATTCGTAGTGATAGCACCTGCTTCTCCAAGTGCACCCAGGTTTTTAGTAGGATAGAAGCTTGTAGCATTGATATGTCCGAATGAACCTGTCTTCTGACCTTCGAAAGATGCACCCTGAGACTGAGCATTATCTTCAATCACTGCCAGGTTATACTTATTTGCAAGATCCATAATTGCTTTCATCTCACAGGGTTGTCCATAAAGATGGACCGGCATAATGGCCTTTGTTTTATCCGTTATGGCAGCTTCAATTAGATTTTTATCAATATTAAAAGTATGGATATCCGGTTCAACCAGAACAGGAGTTGCATCTACCATTGAAACAGCCAGTACTGAAGCGATATAAGTGTTGGATGGGACGATAACTTCATCTCCTTTTCCTATTTCAAGAGCCTTTAAAGCCAGATGCAGTGCATCAAGTCCATTGCTGATACCTTTGCAATATTTGGTACCCAGGTATTTTGAAAATTCGTCTTCAAATGCTGTAGTATTTGGCCCTAAAACATAATATTTGCTATCATAAAATTTTTCAAATGTATGAAATATTTCTTCCCTGATTAATTCATTTGTAGCATCAAAAGATAAAAATGGCACTTTCATTATAATCTTTTTAATATCCCTTCAGATAACTCAAAAATTTCGCCCTTTGCCGATTCCCAGTTATCGTTATCCAATCTGGTAAGTTTATTTCCGGTTTCATCCACCCAACCTGAGATTCTGGCCGGATTGCCGATGACCAATGCATAGGAAGGGACATCTTTCGTTACTACAGCCCCTGCTCCTATAAGTGCATAATTCCCTATGGTCAGGCCGGACAAAATAGTTGCATTAGCGCCTATTGATGCATTATGGCAGATCCTTGTTCTTGAAAATTTTTCAGGGTACTGTTTTGATCTTGGAAATTTATCATTTGTAAAAGTGACATTCGGTCCTATAAAAACATTATTTTCAATAGTGATCCCATCCCAAATCTGGACGCCCGATTTTATCGTCACATTATCTCCGATCTTTACGTCATTTTCAATCAAAACATGACAATTAATATTGCAATTATTGCCTATTACAGCGTGAGGAAGAACAACACAAAATTGCCAGATCCTTGTGGCGGTTCCAATATTGGATGATTGGACATCAGACAATGGATGGATCAGATCGTTATTCATTTTTTAAATTAATAAAGTCTAAATACTCCGGATAATCCCTGATGTAATCTGCTGCGTCATAATTATGCGAGGTTAATACAAGGCAAATAGACCCGGATGAAAAATTAATCTCACTCGCCCAAATCCCGGGTGGGATATGCAAGCCATAAAAAGGCCTGTTAAGCATCACCTGACGCTGAGTGTTTCCATCATCCAGCAGAACTTCAAAGCTTCCGCTTGCTGCTATCAGGACCTGATGACAATTTTTATGCGCATGAGCACCCCTTGATTCTCCGGCGGGGATATCATATAAATAGAAGACACGTTTTATTTGAAATGGAACTTCTATACCACTATGCAAGGGGGTTATATTCCCGGCTCTGTTTTTAATTTTTGGAAAAGTCAAAATGGAGCAATTAAAAACATTCATAACTTCTGATTTTGCATGTTTTGATACTCTTCAAAATTTCTTATATAATCACTTTCCTTATATTCCTGATCTGCAAGAATGAGTGCTAAGGAATTTGTCGAAAAATTTTCCATATGTTTCCAGATCTTTGATGGCACGATCACTGCATTATAGGATCTGTTGAGAGATATAGTCTTAGACTCATTTCCATCGTGAAGGATAAGGTCAAAACTCCCCGAAAGGCATACAATACATTCGGTTAATGTACTATAAGCATGGCCGCCTCTTATTTCACCTCCGGGCACATCATAGATCCAGTAAACTCTGTTTATGTCAAAAGGAAAATGATTGTTTGCTTCTATAAAGGATAAATTTCCTCTTTCATCCAATACTTTTGGCAAACTAATTACTTTTACATCACTCAGGTCCATATATTAATTTAGATTATGATATTGTTTATACCATGAAGCAAACTTTTCAATTCCGTCCCGGAGGGAAGTCCTTGGTTTAAAATCTATTAAGGATTTTAATGGCTCCACCTCTGCAAATGTTTTTTCCACATCTCCGGGTTGCATGGGCAATAGCTCTTTAATGGCCTTTTTATCTAAAGCCACCTCCAGGATTTCAATCATTTCAATTAAATTAACCGGCTGGCTATTTCCAATGTTTAGTATCCTGTAAGGTGTTGCAGCATTGGATAGATTATCTTCTTTAGTGAATAAAGGAGCAAGAGGTATTAACCGGACTATTGATTCAGTGATATCATCTATATATGTAAAATCCCTTTCCATGTTGCCATAATTAAATACACGGATCGGTTTGTTTTGATAAATAGCATCAGCAAACAGATACATAGCCATATCAGGGCGGTACCAGGGCCCATACACTGTAAAAAACCTTAGCCCTGTCATTGGAATTTTAAACAAATGACTATAAGAATGAGCCATTAATTCGTTGCTTTTTTTAGTTGCTGCGTAAAGTGAGACAGGGTGGTCAGATTTATCCTCAGTATCAAAAGGAATTTCTTTATTTAATCCATATATGCTCGAGCTGCTTGCAAATATTAAATGCTCAACAGGATATTTTTTACAAGCTTCCAAAATAGAATAAAAGCCGTTGATATTACTTTTAATATATACTTCCGGGTGTGTGATACTGTAACGAACTCCCGCCTGAGCTGCAAGATGAATCACAATAGTAAATTGATGATTCTTGAAAAGATCCAATATTTCTCCATCATCCTCAACATTCATTTTTTGAAAACTAAAAGAGGAATTATTGCTGGTGAAAACATCCCCGTCTTTTTCATTTTGAATAATTCCCAGTTTCTTTAGCCTGTTAATTTTAAGATTAAGATCATAGTATTCATTTAGATTATCAATCCCAATTACTTTGTGGCCTTCATTTAATAATCTTTCTGTGACATGCATACCAATAAATCCTGCACAGCCTGTCACTAAAATATTTAAATTGCTCTTCATCATGATGACCTTAATGAAGTATAAATTATTTTGCGTAAAATAATAATTATCGCCATAACTAAACTACCTAATAAAATACCAATTATTATGCTTCTTTTCTTAGAACTTGCCTTTACCTCCAAAGGGGCTAAAGGACTATCCAATATTTGAATAAATGGAGTTTTAGTCTTTAAAGAAAAGTCTGCAAGCTCCAGGTTTTTTAATGCCTCACCATATAACACTGCTGAGATCCTGGTATCACGTTCGTATTTGATCTGTGGCAGCCTGGTCTTTTGCTCCCAAACACCAAGCGATTTATCTTCAATAGTTACGGCACTGGTCATTTGATTGTTCATCTGGCCATAGAGTTGCTCAACTCTTCTGCGTAATAAATTGTAAGTCAATCGTTCTTTTTCAACTGATTTGTCGATATAATACTGGCTTAATTTTGCGAACAGAGTATCCACAGTTACGATACTAAGATCTTCATTTGTCGATTGAAGCTGAAGACTCATTATCCCTGATTTTTCATTGGTTGAAGCTGATAAAATTCCCTTAGAACCTACAAGGAGGTTGTAAATATTTATCAATTGATAACTTTCATTTTCATTGAATTTGTCTACATCACCATGAGAGAATTTTACCTCGGGTTTATTTAATTTTTTATTTTTTTCATTAATCTCATAGATGTCAATAAAATGATTGGCGATATAATCTTTTTTGCCATTTAAGTTAGTTTTTGCGAATAGTACCTGTTCTATTATGACCCTCGCCCTGGACAGTGCTAAAATTTTTTCCAGGTTGTATTTTGCTGCACTACCTCCGAATCTCCCCAATAAGGATGATACTGCGGTACCCATTGACTGGCCGGACTCTTCATTGAGCATGAAGGTTAAATTAGCTGTATAGACCGGCTTAGTCGTATAAGACTGATAACCAAAATATGCTGCACCCAGAGCGGCTCCAATAAGTATGATCCACCAAAATCGGATTAATTCTTTTAAAAAAACATTCAACGACAGGAATATATCTTTTAAAGAGACCTCGTTGACCTTTTCTTTTTTTTGTTCCATTATATATTAATTAAAGGGACTTATTTAATTCTTAATTAAAAAAATTGTCGATAAC
>JAYSYX010000011.1:0-16680 GCA_043727235.1 Bacteroidota bacterium | reverse complement strand
TATCGGTTTCAAAAATTCGTTGACCCCAGCGGTTATAAATTTCCATACTCACCAGTTCATCATCACCAATGGTAACAAGTCTGAAATTATCATTCACACCATCGCCATTAGGAGAAAAGGCATTAATTTCAACAAAATGAAAACAACTCGGAATTACATAAACCAGCGCTGTGTCTACCGCAGTGCAACCCGCTTTATTTGTTCCAGTTACAATGTATTGCACAGTTGAAGGGGGCATTGCAACAGGATCTGCAATAAAAGGGTCATTCAATCCCAAAGGTGGTTCCCATAAATAATTACTCGCACCTGTTGCCCACATTTGCACAGGATGACCGGAGTATACTATTGTATCAACCCCAACCTCTAAATCCGGAGCAGCTAAAACATTTACATTTACCACAACAGTATCTGCTGAACATTGATCGGATACTACAACATAATAAGTAGTTGGAAGTTGAGGGGAAAAAAACGGATCCGGCAATGAAGCATCGCTAATGTTTTCAGGCGGATACCATTCATAATATAATCCGCCTTCGGCAATTAATTGAATACTGTCGCCTTCGCAAATGGTAACATCAGCAATTGGTGAAGCTACAACGAGTTCGGGCACTACAATTATATCGGTAATAGAATCAATGCAACCATTATTGCTTGTAGTGGTGAGTGAAACTGTATAAATTCCGGCAGTATCAAAATAAAATTCAAAGGATTCTCCTGAAAAATAATTGTCGGGTTCTATTTCCCATTGCCAATCTACAATTTCATTGCCAATCAGTATCACACTCGTGCTATAAATAGTTCCCACTTGTTGCAAACAGGCATTTTCTGCATTAAATAAGGAATTGGGAAGTGAATAAATTTTTATGGTATCATAAATTTCGGCAATACAACCTACACTATTTTCAACAGTAAAAATTACCATATAACTGCCGGGCTCGTCGTAGGTATATTCGGGGCTTTGATCGGTACTTC
This sequence comes from Bacteroidota bacterium, assembly GCA_043727235.1. Taxonomy (GTDB): domain Bacteria; phylum Bacteroidota; class Bacteroidia; order Chitinophagales; family BACL12; genus UBA7236. The sequence goes on along the minus strand of JAYSYX010000011.1, from coordinate 15,708 downwards.
CTCCTCCATCTCCATAATTCCATTGCCAACTTGTAAGTGTTCCGAAATCGGTTGTACTAAGATCGGTAAATTGAACCGGTGATTGCGCACAAGTGGGATCGAAACTTATATTGGGTATTAAGTGAGGATATACGCTAACGGTAGTAAAAGCAGTATCGGAGCAGGTTTGACCCGGAAATGCAATAAGCATTACAATGTATGTGCCTGTATCAGGATAAATATATGTTGGAAATTCTTCCTCGCTAACATCGGAGGTAATTCCCTCTACACCAAAATCCCATAAAAATTCATCAGTGCCATAACTCCAATTTTCGAAGTTGACAGTAAAATCGGTGCAATTGTTTATTTCACCTGGTAAGGAAGCCACTAAAGCCGGTTCGCAGTCGGTGATATTAAATTGAAAATCACGAAAATGTGTGTTAATCAAAACGCCTGCTCTATATTCTTTTACTGCAATGCCGACTACAAATTGTCCAAAAGCTGTTGGAGTTCCAGTCAGAAATCCGGTTACGCTATTAATCGAAAAGGCGGGGTCTGATTCAATGGGATAAGTATAACTATATGGTCCATAAAAATTAACTTGCTCAAATGGCGGACCGGGAGCAGGTGAAGGATCAGGCACATCGTAACTGGCTCCATTTAAAGGATGAAACCATTCGTAAACTAAAACATCTCCATCGGGATCGGTAGCGGAATGATCGAAATTAAATGGGAAGTTTCCACAAATAACAATTGGAGGGAAATTGCTGAAACGGGCACTTGAATTTATTACCGTTCCCGGATCAGGAATATGTTCAGTATATGTAGCACCTGTAGAAACCGGTTCTGAGATATTAATAATAGTTGTATTTCTGCAACAGCGCTGATAAACAAGATCGTAACCACCAACACTGGGAGGTAAATTAATATTTCCGATATAAATAGCCTCCTGAATACATAGATCAGGCACATAGGTTATACAGGGATTTGTGAGGTCAGGGTCCAGATTTATAGAGCCGGGAAAAGATACCACCAGGCTGTCAACCAGCATTCCGGCTGCATTGTAGACGTAAATTTGCAGGGGATTATCGTAAGGTGCTGCTTCGGCAGCTGAACAATCGCGATAGATCTTGAGTTTTATTTCAAAATTATTTCCTGTAAGACGGGTGTAGATCATTTCACCACCGATGATATGGTAGGCGAATACACTATATCCTGCACACAACATAAAAAATAATATGACCAACCGCCTTCTCAATACCTGAATTTCAAGTTTAAAGTTAATTAAGTTAAAGAAGTTTTGTGTTAAGATTTATCATAAATATGTAAAGAACGTATCGCACACATAAGGGATTTTTAAGTTGATTTAACTTTTTATTATGCTTTCAATTTTTATCTTAGCGTTTCATTGCATTGGAAAGAGCTGCGGTTTACACACCCGTTGCCTGAAAAGAGCTAACCAAGGTCCAAAAAAAATTTATGAAAAAATTCGTTATATTGATCATTGCGGGATTATTTGCTATATCCGGTATTTCCCAAACTACATTTCCTGTGAACGGCGTATTTGATGTGCGCGAAAAAACCTTTGCATTTATAAATGCTACTTTAATTATAGACCCAAATACAAAAATCGAAAATGGAACCCTTATAATAAAGGATGGAAAAATTGTTGATGCCGGAATTGTAATACCACCAAAAGATGCTGTAATAGTTGATGCAAAAGGAAAATTTATTTATCCCTCTTTTATAGATCTGGATGCTGATTATGGCATTCCGGCAAAAATAAATCCTCCATCCGGTCAGGGTCCTCAAATGGAAAATAATTTTAATTCGGCATTAAATTGGAACCAGGCAATTACACCCGAATTTAATGCGTATGAAAATTTTGCAACTGATACTTCAAAAAATAAATCATTCAGAAGTTGCGGAATTGGTGCCGTTGTTACCCATCGCAACGATGGTATAATGCAAGGTAGCGGGGCTTTGGTTTTATTGGGTGATGAGGCTGCGGGAAAAATGTTGTTAAAAGAAAAGTTGAGTAATCATTATTCCTTCAGAAAAGGCAGTTCAACACAAAATTATCCTTCTTCCGAAATGGGGAGCATAGCATTATTGCGACAAACTTTTTTAGATGCCGACTGGTATGCAAAGGGAGGTAATGGATCAGAAAAAAATATTTCTCTCGAAGCAATTAATCAAAACAAAACACTGGTGCATTTTTTTGATACACGCGATAAACTCGAAATAATCCGTGCCGATAAAATTGGCGATGAATTCAATATTAAATTTATCATTAGGGGAAGCGGAGATGAATATCAGCGCATCAACGAAATTAAGAATACAAATGCGGCATTAATTATTCCCGTTAATTACCCTAAAACACCGGATGTTAGTGATCCATTTGATGCGGAATTGCTTACGATGGCCGTTCTTAAACATTGGGAAATGGCACCTGCAAATTGCAGTTACTTAGAACAACAGGGAATTCAATTTTGTGTCACTTCATCAAGTCTGGAAAATAAAAACGACTTACTTAAAAATGTGCGAAAGGCCATATCCTATGGCTTAACGGAAAAAACTGCATTAGCTGCACTTACAACTGTTCCTGCTCAATTAATTAATGCTCAGAACGAACTTGGCACCCTTACAAAGGGTAAGGTGGCTAATTTTATAATTACCTCCGGAAATATTTTTAAGGAGGAAACTGTTATCTATCAGAATTGGGTGAAGGGTCAGCAATATATCATTCAAAAACCCATGGAAAAGGATATGAGAGGAATATATAAATTTAATATTGATAATAGAATATACGGATTAGTGATAAAAGGTAAAATGGATGCTCCGGAATTTGGTGTAATTAAAAATACAGATACCGTAAAAGCATCTGGAAGTATTAATAATGAAAACATTTCTATTTCCTTTATAGATGGAGCAGACAATATCAGGCTTACAGGATGGATAAAAGAAAAATCTTTTTCAGGTAAGGGGCAATTAAATGAAAAATGGATACACTGGAATGCTGAATTCAGCAATGTTTATGCGGAAAAAAAAGAAGAAATAAAAAAAGATACTTTAATAAAAACAGGAACTATTATTTATCCTTTCACAGCTTATGGATGGACAGAAAAACCAAAACAAAAGGAAATATTAATAACTAATACCACTGTTTGGACCAATGAAAGTGAAGGTGTATTAAAGAATTACGATGTATTAATTTCCAATGGAAAAATATTGAAGATAGGAAAAACTATTTCTGCAAAAAATGCAACAGTAATAGACGGTACAAATAAACATCTCACAGCCGGAATTATTGATGAACACTCGCATATAGCTGTTTCCGACGGAGTAAATGAAGGTACACAATCGAGCAGTGCTGAAGTTCGGATTGGAGATGTAGTGGACTGTGATGACATTAATATTTATCGCCAATTGAGTGGTGGAGTTACAAGTTCACATTTATTGCATGGTTCGGCTAATGCTGTAGGGGGCCAAACACAATTGATAAAATTGCGTTGGGGACTATCGCCGGAGGAAATGAAATTTCAGAATTGGGACGGATTTATAAAATTCGCATTGGGTGAAAATGTAAAACAATCGAATTGGGGTGATTTTAATACCATTCGTTTTCCTCAAACAAGAATGGGTGTTGAACAAGTTTATGAGGATATTTTTACCCGAGCGGAAGAATATATTATAGCTAAAAAAGACGTAAATAAAATAACAAGAACTGATCTGGAATTGGAAGCGATTGCAGAAATATTGCAGGAAAAAAGATTTATTACTTGTCACAGTTACGTTCAAAGCGAAATTAATATGCTGATGAAGCTGGCTGAAAAACATAATTTCACAGTTAATACTTTCACTCATATATTAGAAGGATACAAGGTTGCCGATAAAATGAAAGCACATGGTGCAGGTGCGTCATCTTTCGCTGATTGGTGGGCTTATAAATATGAGGTTATGGAAGCAATTCCACAAAATCCGGCAATCATGCATAATGAAGGAGTTGTTACGGCAATAAATTCTGATGATGCGGAAATGGCAAGACGTTTAAATCAGGAGGCTGCCAAATCGATAAAATATGCAGGTATGAGTGAGGAGGATGCACTTAAAATGGTAACATTAAATCCAGCGATATTATTGCATGTGGATGATAGGGTTGGAAGTATTAAGGAAGGAAAGGATGCGGATATCGTTTTGTGGAGCGACAATCCGCTAAGCATTTATGCAATAGCAGAAAAAACATTGGTTGACGGAATTATTTATTACGACCGTTCAGCAGATGATATTTTACAGGAAAACATGAGAAAGGAACGCAATCGCATTATTTCTAAAATGATAGCAGAAAAAAACGGAGGTGCTGCAACAATTCCGGTTATAGGAAAGGAACAAAAGCTTTATGATTGTGAAGATGTGGAAGATCACATGAAAGGAAATTAATGTGTTTTTCAAATAATATTAAATTTAACATCAATAAATATCTAAAAATGAATATTAGATTAACAGATATAAAAATTAAATTAACTGGATTATTTATATTTTTAACTACTGTACTTGCTGCACAAAAAGTACCGATTGTAATTTCCAATGCAACACTACATATTGGTAATGGCAGCGTAATAGAAAACGGATTGATAATTATTCAGGATGGGATCCTGCAATATGCAGGAGTGAAAAAAGAATCGGGTTACAACGATAACACTGCAACAATAATAGATGCCAGCGGCAAACATATCTATCCCGGAATAATTGCAATGAATAATCAACTAGGCTTGAAGGAAATAGAGGCTGTGAGAGCAACCAGAGATGCATATGAGGTAGGACAATTCAATCCAAATATTAGATCAATTATTGCATATAATACTGATTCTAAAGCCATTGCAACTTTAAGAACAAATGGCATTTTATTATCGCAGGTTATTCCTGATGGAGGAATAATTTCCGGACAAAGCAGTGTTGTTAAATTATCAGGATGGAATTGGGAGGATGCTGCCGTTAAAATGGACAATAATATGCATATGTATTGGCCGGGATATTATAGTTATGACTATATAAAAGGGGAATATAAAAAGAGCAACACTTATGATAATGAAGTTATCGCAATAAAAAACTTTTTTGATGAGGCAAAAGCATACTGCGCGAACAATGAACACGTTGTTAAAAATTTGAGATTTGAAGCAATGCGAAAAATTTTTAACGGAGAGCATAAATTATTTATTGATGCCAATATTGCAAAACAAATAATTGGAGTTGTTGATTTTGCAAAAAAATATCAGATAAAAATTGTCCTTGTTGGTGGCAGACAAAGTTACCAGGTATTAGATCTGTTGAAAGAAAATAATATTCCGGTGTTGTTGGAATGCACACATGAACTTCCGGGATTGGAAGGTGATGCAGTTGACCTGCCTTATAAATTGCCTTCAATTTTATTAAAAGCAGGAATTGAATGTGGCCTAAGTGTAAGTAATGAAGGAGGTAGTTTTTGGAATATGCGCAATCTGCCATTTGATGCAGGAACTGCGGCGGCTTATGGAATTACAAAAGAGGAAGCATTAAAAATGATAACTCTTACGAATGCAAAATTTCTAGGTATTGAAAAAAATTACGGCACATTGGAAACCGGAAAAAGTGCAACACTTTTTATAAGTGAAGGTGATGTTTTAGATATGCGAACAAGCAGGATCACAAACATATATATCAATGGCGAAAAAACTCCTGTTACAAACTGGCAAACCAATCTCAGCAAAAAATATGAACAGAAATACGGGATTGAAATAAAGTGAGATCACAGATTTTATGAGATTTCACGGATTTGAATATTGTTTAATCTCATAATTCGAACCTCTGCGAATCCTGCGGGAAAACAACATTTGAATCACGGATTTTAAGGATATCACAGATTTCGCGGATTTTATTATTGTGAACTCTGCGGGAAAACAACATTTGAATCACGGATTTTAAGGATATCACAGATTTCGCGGATTTTATTCTATTTCCAATTTTATAAATCTCTGCAAACTCTGCACCTCTGCGAACCCTGCGTGAAACTAATTTCAAAAAAAAACCGCCGTAGGCGGTTTTTTTTTGAAACGCGGAGAGACAGGGATTCGAACCCTGGATACCCTTTTGGAGTATACACACTTTCCAGGCGTGCTCCTTCAACCACTCGGACATCTCTCCTTAGGGCTGCAAAATTACATTTTAAACCTTGAATATTCGAGATACATTGGATTCTGTTGCTGTTAAAATCTCCGTTTCACTCAGTGAAAGTATTTCTGAGAGCCTTTTTAGGATATATTTTAAATAGGATGGTTCATTTCTTTTCCCTCTAAACGGAACAGGAGCCAAATAGGGAGAATCAGTTTCCAAAACTATATAGGGTAGATGTTCCGGTTTCAAAACCTTGTCTAAGCCCCCATTTTTAAACGTAACAACTCCTCCTATTCCCACAAAAAATCCCATACCTATTATTTTTTCAAGTTGTTCTGCGGAGCCTGAAAAACAATGAAAAATTCCGTGCAGATTTTCATCCTTGTGTTTTGCGATAATTTCAATACAATCGTCAACAGCATCGCGGGAATGTATGATAATGGGTAATTTGAATATTTTTGCCTGTTGAATTTGATATTCAAAAGCAGCTTTTTGTTGGGTGATCAAACTTTTATCCCAAAAATAATCGAGACCACATTCGCCTATTCCATAAAATTTATATTTTTCATCCAATAAATATTTTTCCATAAAAGCAAGTTGAAATTCATAATTTTCTTTCACGCTGCAAGGATGAAGTCCCATCATTGGGAAAAAATAATGTTTTTCTTCCAGACTTAATTGCAACATCGGAACTATGGATTCAATATCTATATTAGGTAAAAATATTTTTGAAACTCCACTTTCTTTTGCACGCAATATTATTTCAGTCTTATCTGCGTTGAATTCCGGTAAATAAATATGTGCATGTGTATCAATCATCTCCTAATATTTTTATCCTTCCTGGACCTCAAGTTTTTCAAATAAATATCCCGCCTTCGAAAAATGTTCCAATACTAAAGGTAAAGTTTTTAATACTCTGTCTTTTGCTTTCAGGCTATCGTGAAAAACAATAATACTTCCATCCACGGTATTTTCTATCACATTTTTGGTGCATTTTGCCACATCGGCATCCTGATCAAAATCACCACTTAAAACATCCCACATTATTATTCTGTATTGTTTTTTTAATTCCTGAATTTGTTGGAATCCAATTCTTCCATATGGAGGTCTGAACAAAGGCGTTGAATATTCAAGATCGCAAAGTCTAACATCCTCAACGTAGGTCTCAAGATCAGTTTTCCATCCATTAAGATGATGATAGGTGTGATTCCCAATTGCATGACCATCCGTTAAAATCCTTTCAAAAATATTTTTATTCTGACGTATATTTTCCCCTATACAAAAAAAAGTTGCTGAGGCATTATATGATTTCAGCATATTTAATATTTCTTCTGTGACAACAGGAATAGGTCCATCATCGAAAGTAAGGTATAATGTATTCTGTTTTTTCATATCCCAGATCAGACTCGGATACACAGTTTTTAAATAAAATGGAGTTTTAACGAAATACATCGCTGCAAACTTAGCCAAAATCATGCGGGAATTAACAATTTGCTTACGATGCACTTATTTTTTGATAACAGATACGATAATCATTTTTGTTTCAAATAGAGAAAAAAATATTCCTTCCAGACTGCAATGATTAACATTTCAGTTTTAAGGGATTAAATTTGCAGCAGGAAAATTGATCATGGAGAAAAAAATACGATTGCGATATGCACCGAGTCCCACCGGTGCCCAACATTTAGGTGGTATAAGAACCGCTTTATATAATTATTTATTCGTAAAAAAAATGGGTGGGTCATTAATTCTTCGTATTGAAGATACCGATCAGGCAAGGTATGTGCCTGGTGCTGAGGAATATGTGATCAACAGCTGTAAATGGGCAGGAATTGAATTTGATGAAGGAGTTCATGTAGGTGGCCCCTACACTCCCTATCGCCAAAGTGAAAGACAAGATATATATAAAAAATATGTATACGAACTGATAGAAAAGGGGAATGCCTATTATGCATTCGACACTCCTGAAGAACTGGAAGAAATGCGCAATCGAATGACGGAGCAAGGCAATCCGTCGCCGGCCTATGATCATATTACACGCCAGTATATGAAAAATTCCGTGGCACTTTCCAAAGATGAAGTGGACAGAAGATTGGCGAATGGAGATCCATTTGTAATAAGAATAAAAATGCCCCGCAATGAGGAAATTAAATTTAATGATCTCATCCGGGGTTGGGTTACTTTTAATTCATCACAATTGGATGATAAGGTATTATTTAAAAGTGATGGAATGCCAACTTATCATTTGGCAAATGTAGTGGACGACTATTTAATGAAAATTACACATGTTGTGAGAGGAGAAGAGTGGTTGCCAAGCGCACCTACACATGTTATGACCTATAAAATGTTTGGCTGGGAAAATGAAATGCCGCAATTTGCGCATTTACCGCTCATTTTAAAACCCGAAGGCAATGGAAAACTAAGCAAACGCGATGGGGATAAATATGGTTTCCCATTGTACTCTTTAGATTGGAAAGATCAAGGTATTTCAGGATTAAAGGAAAAGGGATTTTTACCTGAAGCCTATATTAATTTTATCGCTTTTTTAGGATGGAATCCGGGAACAGATCAGGAAGTATTTACAAAAGAGGAATTAATAAATGCATTTAGTTTTGAAAGGATAGGGAAATCGGGTGCTCGTTTCGACCCTGAAAAGGCCAAATGGTTCAATCAGCAACATCTGAAATTAAAATCCGGTGCTGAGCTTGCGGAATTGATAAAACCATATCTTTCGGAAATAAATGTAATTGCAGAACATGACTATTTAATAAAAGTTTGTGAAGCGATGAAAGAAAGGGCAGTTTTTATTCCTGATCTCTATGAACTGGGCACCTTCTTTTTTGAAGATATTACTAATTTTGATGAGGAAACCATTAAAAAGAAATGGAAACCTGAAAAAAAAGAAATCTTTGTAAATTTGGTCAATAGAATAGAAGCAATTGTTAACTTTACAGAACACGAGATAGAAATTACTATCAAAGAATTTATGAAAGAAAATAATTTGGGAATGGGTGAAGTGATGCCCATTTTTAGAGTAGCTTTGGCGGGCGGATTGCAAGGTCCACCTGTTTTCACCATGATGGATGTTTTAGGGAAAAAAAAATCTGTTGAACGTTTGCATAATTCGATAAAAATATTTGATACCTTTCACTGAAAATTGCAGTAAACCATATGCCAAAGAAAAAACCTTTAGAAGGGAAACCGGAAGTTCATAAAGATCTTGATGGCTTCGAGATGAACATTAATGAATTTGGAGAGATAACCACCAATACGGATATCGATAAACTCAACAAATTCCTTAATAAGAATGTAGAGGACAAAAAATTTAAGGGTCTTGAAGAAATACCTTATGCCAAAATCGGTGATGATGACGATGATGATGCAGAGGACAATAAAGAAGAAGCAGAAGATCTTACGGAAATAAGTGATGAATTTGAGGAATTCCGTCAGTTTAATGATAAGGATTTTAAGGACGAATTCGACTTTGACGACAAAGACGAAAAAGATGCCTATGCATTTGATGAGGGAAAACACATGTATGAAGATCTTGATGATGATGATACCGGCAAAAAGAAAAAAGGTAAGGCCGAAGATGATGACGAGGATGATTTTGATGAAGAAGATCTTATAGATGACCTAGCAGATGAATTCGGGGAAGAAGACAATTACAATATTGATGATGGCGACCTCGACGACAAATATTGATCAGCTGGAACCAAAACAGTGTTTTCAAATACTTATAAAAAGCGTCGGAATTCCGGCGCTTTTTTTTATTAGAAATTCAAATAAAAATCGCGGGTCAATTGTTTGTAGGCATCCGAATAATTATTCAATCCTTTGTGTTCTATTATAAGATCTGTAGACAATGTTGTAACAGGATACTTTACGATCTCAAACAGAAAACGTTTTGCTGCCCCGCCATCTTTGGTATACACAGTTGTTTTCCGTTTGCAATATAGTCCTGCGCTATCAAATAGTTCAATAAATGTTTTACCCTCCTCAACCGGTATAATAATATTTAAACTTCCCCTTTCTCCAAGGCATTTTATTGCGACATTAATTAATTGTTCCAATGGTAAAAATGCAGCATCTCTCGCTTTTTTACGCCCTTCAATTTCTATTTTCCAACCATTTTTAAAATAGGGAGGATTGCAGGCAATTATGTTATATTTTTTTTTATTTCCGACAATAAAATCCTCGAGTGCAATTTTTTCGATATGAATTCTTTTTTTCCAATTTGAATTCCCGGCATTAAGTTTTGCCTGTAAATACGCCGATTCGTCAATATCAATGCCTTCAATGTGGGCCCCTGAAAATTTTTGAGCAAGCATAATTGCGATCAAACCTGTACCTGTGCCAATATCTAAAATTTCAACAACTTCCTCTTCCGCCGAGATCCATGCTCCTAACAAAACTCCGTCTGTACCAACTTTCATTGAAGTAAAGCTTTGATCTATTTGAAATTGTTTAAATTGAAAAATGCTCATAATTAGATTTGGCAAAAATCAACATTGAAATGTAAAATAATCGGTAACTTTAAGGAATAAAATTATAATTATGAAAAAAATTCTCCTCTCTTGCTCCCTTTTATTGATCATAACCACACAAATAAACGCCCAATTGACCGTAAGTGGGGAATTTGAGGATGAAAATACTTTAAAATTATGTTATGCATTTGGTTCTGAAGAATATATGGAATTTGCAGGTGCCGGGTTTAATGACATCTTTGCATTTTGGGTAAGTGGTCCTGATATTTTGTTGCCGAAAACTTTTGTGAAGCAAACTGAAAAAGAGTAAAAATAAAATAATTTAGATATAAAAATACTCTGATAATATTGGGGTGATTTTTTATGTAAATAAAAGATATTTAACTGAGAATTTAAAACATAATCCTAACACACATGAAAAGGCAAATTTCACACACCGCTACAGTAATTTTTATTTTTTTAACTCTTATAAGCTGTAAGAATAACAGAAATACAATTAAATTTAGTACTCAGGATCCATTCCAAAATACTATAGTGCCGAGCCAAAGTTTTAATATTGATGCTTTACAGGATAATGTTGTAGAGGGTGAAAAAGGAAGCATCATCGTTTTTCCTAAAGGATGTTTTGTCGACAAAAAAGGAAAAATAATAGCGGAGAATATTGATATAGAAATTGCTGAAGCTCTTTCGCTGGAGGATATGTTATTGTCAAATCTCACCACTACATCTGACGGTAAACTTTTAGAAACGGATGGCATGATCTATTTTAATGCGACTGCCGATGGAGAACAACTTTATATCAATAAGGAAATTCCCATTCACATAGAAATTCCAACCCATCAAAAAAGACCAGGAATGATGGCCTACAAAGGGGTGAGAGATGCAGATGGCAATATGAACTGGACAGAACCCAAAAAAATTGATGATTTTTTAAAAACTGTTGATATTAATTCGCTGGATTTTTTACCTGAAAAATTTGAGACAACAGTTGATAAGGGAATGCCATTTAAAAATTACAAAATGGCAACCCAGGAATTGGCAGATAGTTTATATTACAGTCTGTCAGTTTGGAAGGAAGGTGTTTACACACAGGGATTAGCGCCTACTGATTATAATGAACCTTATTATAATAAACAAAATAAAGTAGTGGATGGAAAATATACTGATCGTTCATTTTTTGTTGACTCGAACGATGAGAAAAGTGATATTAAGGTTTATGCAGACCTGGATGCATTCTGTGGAATCGACCCGGCATTAATTAAGGTAATTAAAACATCCGCTTATCAAAACACCTTTATAGCAACCAAAGAATTTGAATCGCGATTAAAGGAATTATTTAAAACTTGTAATACCAATTTGCTTGTACTTTACCTCGACAATCTTGATAAAAATTTATATGAAGTGGATAGCATGGTGGCGAAAGAATTAGCAGGAACTGAACATCAGAATACCTTTTTGCAGTTTATGGAGCTTCGCCAAACAAAAGTAAAGGAGGCAGACAAATACGCTGCATTACTAGAAGGATATTATGAAAAACAATTGAAGGAAATTACAGGTCAATTAAATAGTGAACAAGATAAAGTATTAAAAGAGCTGGAAGAAAAGAATATCGAAGCTCAGAAATTAGCTGATGACTACAAAAAATTACTTTTTAAACGCGAAAAATATCGAATGGAAACCTATGGTTTCGACTGGACTGAAACGGGTTGGGTAAATATTGATATAGGCACAATTCCAAAAACCTGGGGTCCTCAGCCTTTGGAAGTTATTGTGGAGAATGGAAAAGATCTTGACAGAACTTATACTTATATTATTTACACCTCCATTAGAAGTTTATATCGATTAAATACAAGCGATAATGTAGTATTCACGACAGGTAATAAAAGCGATAATAATGTACTAATGCCCAATGCGTTGAGTATTGCAATAGGAATTGGCTACAAGGATGACATTCCCTATATCGCTCTTAAAGAATTCGAACCGGGAACAAACGAAAAAATTTCCATGACCTTAACTCAAAGCACTACCGAAAAAGTTAAGGAAATGATAAGGCCCTATGATAAATATGCTGCTGAAAATAAAATTGATGTTGACCTGGAATTTATGGCTAAATTTTATGTAGAGAAACAGAGGCAATTACAATTAAAAAAGGAAGATGAATTTATACTATCACTTTACGATGTTGCATTTCCTTGTTGTGCAAAAAACGGTGAAGAATTATTTTTTTAAGTCTTTGTGCGCAATGTCATACAAATACTGATGAAAATATGACAGGGCCAAGTCTGGTTGGAGTAAGGAAAAAACACAGCAACGAATGGCTTTATCAATGGACCATTAATTCACAGGAGTTAATTAAGAGTGGTGATTCTGAAGCCATTAAAATATATGAACAATATAAATCGATTCAGCCTGCTTTTGATCTAACCAGGTATCAGGTCGAAGCAATTTACGATTATATTGATAGATTAGAAATGGCAAATTAAACCCAATGATATTTATCAAGGAGTGAGAAGATAGCTACCCATTTGTTTTTAAAATGGAAATAGCCTGCCAAAGCACTGGCTTTCGGTTAATGAAATGGTAATAATGTAGTTTCCGGGTATTGTTAATTAAACCCACCGGAATAACCATCGGAATAGGTTTACATAATAATCCACATAAGTATTGATATTGCTGTATTTAATCATCGGAATGACCATCGGAATGACTATCGGAAAAATGTGATTTTTTTTGTATCTTTGCTTAATGCCAAAGAACATAAACCTATATACAACGGTGGATACCATGGAACCATTGTTTCCTGATGACCCCTCACGTGTATTGGAGACATTGGTAATGGAACTGATTGAAAAAGCCACTAAACTTTCAGCCGCTCTAAATCCTATTACACGAGCAGCCTTAGGCGACTTTCTGAGACCTATGAACAGTTATTATTCCAATTTAATTGAAGGACATGATACACACCCATTGGATATAGAGAGGGCTTTAAAAAATGATTTTTCGAAGGATAAAATAAATAGAGATTTACAGATAGAAGCATTTGCTCATATTAAGCTGCACAAATTTATTAGTGACAAATATTCCACAAAAGGACATGGAACAAAACCGACCTCAGTTGAATTTTTAAAAGAGATTCACAAAGAATTTTACGACTATCTCCCTGAAGAATTCAAACACGTAATATCGAAAAACAATGAAAAATTAAAGGTTACTCCAGGTGAATTTAGGGTCAGCGAAGTTGAAGTAGGAAGACATATTGCTCCATTTTCAGAATCCCTTGAACTTTTTGTAAGTCGGTTTGAAAATTTTTATAACCCTGAAGTTGCGGATAACAAATCCAAAATAAAAAGGATAATTTCAATTGCAGCTGCCCATCACCGCTTAGTGTGGATACATCCATTTTTAGACGGAAATGGTCGTGTTGTAAGATTGTTTTCTGATGCGTGGTTTATCTATGAAGATTTACATGCATCTGGTTTATGGTCTATTTCTCGTGGTTTAGCACGGACAAACAGTGAATATAAAACAAGACTGGCAAATGCGGATCTGCCAAAACTGAATAATTATGATGGTCGCGGAAATTTATCGAATAAATATCTTATTGAATTCTGCATCTATTTTTTAAAAGTTGCAATTGATCAAATTAATTTTATGTCGCGGGTTATTGATGCTGCAAACATGGCAAAACGTTTAAACGCTTTTGGTGAATTAATGGCCTTAAGAGGATATTTTAAACCTGAGGCAAAATACATTCTTATAGAATTATTTTTAAAGGGAAAAATTTCTAAATCAGATGCAATGCGGATCACAAACACCTCCGATAAAACTATAAAAAATATCGCGGAAAGTTTAATGCACCTGGAATTACTTGATACTAAAATGGAAGGAATACATAAGATGTATTACGCGAAATACCCAATCAGATTTTCGCCTTTGTTATTCCCCGGGCTTTATCCCGGCGATAAGGAAATTGACATGATGAATACAATCTGATACAATACATCTGAACAGTTCGTCAAAGGTTTACAAAATAACTCTGTAAAGGCTGTCGTTATTGCACAAACAGCCAATATGAAAAATCCTTTACTCACAATTTGTTTAGCAACTGTTCTTCTTATGTCTGGTTTTACTGCGCATGCCCAGACAAAGGAATATAGTTCTGATAAAATCAGCTGCAGCTACGAAAATTATATGGGAAGAATGCATGGAAAATATATTTCCTATTATCCGAATGGAGTTAAAAAAGCGGAAGGAAATTTTGAAAACAATTACAGAAGCGGCAAATGGAAGTTGTGGGATTCAACGGGAATATTAAAAATTCAACGCTTTTACAGAAACCCTTTCGAATATTACATCCTTATGCCGGATGAAACGGAGGACAAGCCGGTAGATTTGTTGGTTCCTCCCATTTATACCCTTCAATACAACAGCGAAAATTATTTTGAAAATTTCGTAGTTGATGAATCGATGATAATTTGGGCAAAAAGAATTTGGAGATGGATACCTATGGAGAACAATGAATTATTATTTCATAATAACTTCCTCTTTAACTCTTTGCACAGCAATGTTCTGAATGGGAATATTACTGCGTATAACAGTGTGAACGATATTTTTAATAAGGAAATGAATATTTCTGACATCGACACTTCTCACCTTAAAATAATTGCATTTAAAATAAAAGAGGACCATTTTTTTGACAACAAACGTTTGGCGAGCGAAAAAAGGATATTAGGTATTTGTCCGGTTGCAATCAACACAATTTCGCTGGATACAACAGATCTTTATTGGGTGCGTTTTCCTGCCGCTAGGAAATATTTGGCAAATGCTGTAATTACCAAAAACGAATCTAATAATTCACTTGACGATCTTTTGTTCTTTCGCAATTTTTATAGCTCCATTTACAAAGAAGACAATATCTACAACAGACAAATATCCGATTATAAATCTGGAAATGATATTTCCAAAGAGGCAGAGAAAATTGAAATTAATTTAATTGAAATGGAACATGATCTTTGGTTAACCATGTAGTGATCGACGCTGGAGATCTATTACAAGGTTTGGTTCAGCGTTCTGGGTTCTGAGGTCTGGGTTG
>JAYSYX010000010.1:0-5907 GCA_043727235.1 Bacteroidota bacterium | reverse complement strand
TTCTCAATAAATTTAATCGGGTTATCGGCACACTATTTCTCATGTTGGAATTAATTGCTGTTTACCTCTGTATAAATTTTTTGTTATACGAAAAGATCTTCAGTTTTTTACCTATTTTCGATCCGCAATATTATGGTTCGCCAGGTATTGCTGATTCAACCGGTGATCTGTTAATTAAAACCCTTTTGTTGTTTTGTTTTGCCCTGTTTTTTTCCCGATATTTTTATATCAAAATACCTGTGAAAGACGCTATTTACCCGAACATAATTTTCCAGATCGTTATGGCACTTTTCATTGGTGTGGCAACTTTAATAACCGGCTATATTTTTCGCAGTCTTATTATCGACTCCTCCATCTCCTTTGATATTTACAACTTTTTCTCTTTAAATTATTTTAGTTTTACTGGTTTCCTGTGTATATCAATTCTTTTACTCAGTTATTTTTCTATCACTATACGCTGCATTGAATTAGTTGTGAAAAATGCTTCCAATAGATATGTTTTTGGATTAATTGTTTTGATTTCGGGTTTTGTACTTTTGTTAAGCCAATATTATTTGGATAAAAAAGTTCAATATGATATGATACTCTTTGTGACAGGATTCGTTGTAATAAGAGTATTTTTATTGAACAAAAAAATTAGTACGCGTTCATTGGGGGGTATGATGTTGTGGCTTATTTATTTTTCTGCATTCAGCGCATATGTTTTTACTACCTCAATTTATAAGAAAGTAGAGGAAACAAAACGATTATATGCTATAAAAAAATCGATTGAAAAGGATCCAATTGCTGAATATTTATTCAGCGAAGTTGAAACAAATATCGTTCGGCAACTTGCAATGCAAGGGCAGTTGAAAGACAGGGAGGATAAGATCCGCCCTGGAATTATCAACCAGATACGTCAGGATCTGCAGTCTAATTATTTTAAAAAGTATGAAACTGATATTTCTATATATTGGAACGATTCATTGCTGATTTCAACTTCGGATGATAATTACACTTTGCGTTTCCCTTATGTAGATGCTATTGAAAATAACGGGGAATTTACCTCCGCAAAAAACCTGTACTTTATTAATGATTATACAGGCAATTATTACTATCTGGCAGAATTACCGGTACTAACCGATTCGGGCGGGATCTATATGGCTTATTTAAAAATGCTGCCAAAAAAATTCAGTGCTGAAAGCATTTACCCCGAATTACTTATTGATGATGATCTTCGAACTTCAGAGAGTTTTGTAAATTTTGATTATGCCATTTACAATGATCATACACTTTCGGAACGAGAGGGTGAATACCCCTACCCATTAATGGATATATTTTATGTAAATAAAGAGGATGAATCTTCAGATATAATTCAGAATGATTTTGACCACTTTGTTTATAAGGTAAATGAAACAAAGAAGGTGGTAGTTTCTTCTTCAGAACCAAGTTGGTTTGAGCCAATTTCGATTTTTTCTTACCTGTTCTTTTTCAACCTCGTTTTTCTTGTTGTTTTATTGGTATTGGAACTACTCAGTAGAATAATTCAGGGTAATATCATTCTAAAAGAATGGATAAATACCTCTTTGCAAAACAAGATACAGACCTCAGTGATAAGTCTTATAATTTTTGCTTTTATTTTAATGGGAGTTGCTACAGTGTACTATATTTCCAATCAATATAATTTTTCGCATCAACAGCGATTGCTTAGTAAGATAGAAGCAGTGCAGACCAACATTGATTTTTTGATCAATGAAAACAAACGTAAAGAGAACAGAGGCATTCCCAATGTTCAGATGAAAAAAATCGGAAACCGAGTAGCGGAATTATCCGAAATTCACGACATGGATATCAATATTTACCGGCCCGATGGCGATCTTACAGCATCTTCACAACCCGATATTTTTGACAAAGGGCTTGTATCAAAAAAAATGAACTCACTTGCTTTTTTTAAGATGAGTTGTGATAAAGAAACCTGGTTCATACAAACGGAAAATATTGGCGACCTTGCATTTCTTTCAGCCTACGTTCCTGTATTGGATGATGATGGGGAGACTATGTTCTATTTGAATCTGCCATATTTTGCAACAGAATTAAACCTTCGCACTGAGATTTCCTCCTTTATGGTTACCTTGGTAAACGTGTATGTTTTATTGCTGATAATTGCAGGTATAATTGCATTTGTAGTATCAAAATCAATAACTCGCCCTCTTGCGAATATTGCCGGTAAATTTAAAGGCATTAAATTAGGAACTTTGAATGAACCTATTCAATGGACACATGATGATGAAATAGGACTATTGGTTGGTGAGTATAATAAAATGTTGCGGGAACTTGAAAATAGTGCTAATTTATTGGCAAGATCAGAACGGGAAAGCGCCTGGCGCGATATGGCAAAACAGGTGGCACATGAAATTAAAAATCCTCTCACTCCGATGCGATTGAGTATTCAACATTTACAGCGCGCTATTCAATCTAATGCTCCAAATGTAAAGGAACTTACGCGCCGGGTTACAGATACAATATTAGAGCAGATTGATAATCTTTCAAATATTGCATCCGAATTTTCAAACTTCGCAGTAATGCCTAAGGCAGTGAATGAGATTTTATGTTTGAATGATGTTCTCGAAAATGCAACTGCCTTATTTATTGAAAACGATGAAGCAGAAATTAAATTGGAATTACCACTTGAAAAAATAGAAATATTTGCGGATAAAAATCAGTTATTGAGGGTATTTAATAATGTAATTAAAAATGCAATTCAATCAATTCCAGATGATAGAGAAGGATTGATCGAAATCGACCTTCAACTATTAGATTCAAGGTCTTTAGTGCGAATTAAGGATAACGGTTCGGGAATTTCGGATGATGAAAAGGATAAGGTTTTTGTTCCTAATTTCACGACTAAAAGCTCAGGTATGGGAATAGGGCTGGCAATGTGTAAAAATATAGTGGAAGGAGCAGGTGGATATATATGGTTTGAATCAGCTACAGATATAGGGACTACTTTTTTTATTGAATTTCCAACGGGTGTAAAAAAATGATGAACAGAAATAGATCAGAAGAATTATTTGAAGAAGCGAAGGAATATTTTCCGGGAGGAGTGAGTTCCCCGGTGCGTGCGTTTAAAACCGTTTTTGGTGCTCCGCTTTTTATTAAAAAAGGTAATGGAAGCAGAATTTGGGATGAAGATGACAATGAATTTATTGATTTTTGTTGTTCCTGGGGACCACTTATTCTCGGACATGCAGATGATCGTGTAATAAGATCGGTGAGTGATGCGCTTGTAAATGGCACTTCATTTGGAACTCCCACAAAATTTGAGAATATTTTAGGAAAATTAATTCTCGATAATCATAGATACATCGACATGATCCGCTTCGTTTCGTCTGGAACAGAAGCTGTAATGAGCGCCATAAGACTTGCAAGAGGATTTACCGGAAAAAATAAGATCATCAAATTCGACGGATGTTATCATGGTCATAGCGATTCACTTCTGGTTAAGGCGGGTTCAGGATTAGTTACATTAGGCGAAACATCTTCCGCGGGAGTACCACCCGCTTTAGCAAATGAAACCATTGTTGTTGAATTAGATAATGAGGAAGCGATAAGAGATGCAATTCAAAAATATAATGGCGAAATTGCATGCATTATTATCGAACCAATACCGGCTAATAACGGATTGTTATTGCAAAGAAAAGAATACCTTCAATTTTTGCGTGATGTATGTACTGAAAATAATATTCTGCTCCTGTTTGATGAAGTAATTTCCGGATTTAGGATTGGTTTTGAGGGTGCGGCAGGATACTATGGTATTAAACCGGATATCATAACCTTTGGTAAAATTATCGGTGGCGGGTTACCGGTAGGTGCATACGGTGCAAATAAGGAACTCATGAAATGGATTTCTCCTGATGGACCCGTTTATCAGGCGGGAACCTTGTCGGGTAATCCACTCTCTATTTCCGCAGGAATAGCTCAATTGTTAGTTTGTCGGGAAACTGAATTTTATAAGGAACTTGATCAAAAAACAAAACGATTGGCAGATAGAATAAATGCCTTTACTTTAGAAAATAAAATACCTGTTAATTTATTATATATAGGGTCTGTTTTTTGGATCTCTTTTTCTGAAAATTGTGCTATCAGAAAAGCATCACAAATTGATCCTGAAATGGTAAATAAGTTTAAATATTTTCATAACGAATTACTGCAACGCGGAATCTATATCGGACCTTCAGGTTATGAGGTGTGTTTTGTATCGCAGGCGCATACCGAAGAAGACATCTTATATGCATCAGAAATCATTTGCGATGTTTTGGCATTGATTTTTGATAAAAACTATACATTCAATCATGGCTAATATTTCAAAGTCACGATATTTTTTATTTTTTCATGTGGTGTTTATTTACATCATTGCTTCCTTTATTTGGTGGTCATACTTACTTCATAAAAATAATTATGAAAATTATAATGAGGTTCTTAACAGAGAAATAACAATATTTTTGCAAAGTGGAAAAAATTTATCCGATTTTTATTCGTCCGAAATTTTTATTGGTTTAAACAGCGATTTCAAACGAACGGAATTAATGTTATATGGTGAGGGAGTTGTATTTATAGGCTTAATTACACTTGGTTTTTGGCGAATGCGCAAAACATTCAGAGAAGAAATTGCACTTACGCGGCAACAAAATAATTTTTTACTATCTATAACTCATGAATTAAAATCTCCGCTGGCATCTCTCAAATTATCGATGCAGACTATTCAAAAAAGACAATTGGATCCTGAACAGGTTAAAACAATGGCAGATATGTCGTTGGATGATATAGAAAGACTGGAGTCGTTAGTGGAAAATATACTTCTTGCATCGAAGATCGAATCGGCAAATTTTCGATTAAATAAGGAGTTGATAGATCTTTCCTCCATAACAAAAAATATTCTTAATCGAATAAGGATTAAATTTAAAGACCAACGCAATTTCAACGACTTAATTGAAGAAAATGTTTATTTTTATGGAGACAGATTTTCTTTTTCTTCTGTTATCTATAATCTAATAGAAAATGCCATTAAATATTCGGGTAATGGTGCTGATATAACCATAGAATTAAAAGGTGATGAAAAAAATATTTACCTCGGCATTGCTGATACCGGAATCGGTATTCCTGAAATGGAAATGTCAAAAATTTTCGGCAGATTTTACAGAATAGGAACAGAGGAAACCAGAAAGACAAAAGGCACAGGATTGGGCTTATTTATTGTAAATCAGGTAGTATTGATGCATTCCGGAAAAATAGAAGTAAAAAACAATTCACCTGTCGGTAGTATCTTTGAGATAACTATCCCGGTTGGATCAGCATGATAAAAAAGACAAAATGATGACAGTAAAATAAAAACCAAAATAATTGTACAGCGTATACCCAAACCAACTGCACAAAAAAAACCGCGACTATGAACTACAGAATTTTAATTGTTGAGGATGAGGACCACATCCGTGAAAACCTTAAATTAAATTTAGAGATGGAAGATTACGAAGTGATAGCCGTCTCCGATGGATCAAAAGCATTAAAAGCATTTCGCGAACAGCGTTTCGATCTGGTAATTCTGGATATTATGTTGCCCGAAATGGATGGTTTTGATGTTTGTGAACAAATGCGTTTAGAAGACAGAGAAACACCTATTTTATTTTTAACTGCGAAAGATGCCAGTGTTGATAAAATTAAAGGTTTAAAAACAGGCGGGGATGATTATATGACCAAACCCTTTAACCTGGAAGAATTATTGTTGAGGATCATTAATCTTTTAAAACGCAGTTCTAAAAATCCTGCTGAAGATAAATTTCATGAATATAGTTTTGGTGGAAACACTATTAATTTTGTAACTTATGATGCATTGGGAAGAAATGGTGTAGTAAAACTCACCAACAAAGAATT
>JAYSYX010000009.1:0-2402 GCA_043727235.1 Bacteroidota bacterium | reverse complement strand
CATATTAGATTATTTATGCCAATAAAATTAGTACGATTTATAAATAAATTAAAATATTAATTGTGGAAGTTATACAGTAGTTTTTGCACAGTCTGACGTTTTGCAGATTTGCGATGGCGGGGAAGGCAATCGAAAATCTTTAATAAAATTACGAAGTTTTAAGTTATCGAAAATTATTCGGTGGAGGTTGGTACCCCGCTGGCGCAAATGTGCTGTTATGGGCTGCCTTACGATTCGTTTCTAATCAGTTCAATGATGGTTTAATCAATTCGCTTCATTATTATTTTGTATTCATTCGCAGATGTTATTTGATATTTTAATGTTCGCTGATAATTGATTTCTTCGTTATAAATATAAAGTGAAATTGTGTCAACAGAGAGTGAAAACTTATTTGTAGTTCTTTCGCACTCCCAACAATCAAAATCAACTAGTCCAGAAGGTTGAAAATTTAATTGAAGCCTTCCATTGGCAGATCTCTCTGCTGTTAAAGTCACTACAGATGTGTCAAGAGGTTGATTTAAATACCACGTGTCATTAGTTAATATAGTCAAATACTCATCTTTAAGACTTGAAATTAGGTTGCCAGTTGTGTCAAAATGTTCCCATTTATTTTTAGAAAAGTTAGCAATCACTTTTTCTTTTCCATTTGGGAAGTTCCAACGCCAGACCCCTGTTTTGTTTCCATTAAGATAAACACCCTCATAAATTTTTGTTCCATCTGAATAATAGGAAACCCAATTACCGGTGCGCACTGAAGTGTAACTGTAATCTATTTTGTTATAGAAGATACCAGTTAACCATGAATCATCAATCCAAACTCGATTAGTGTCAATCTTTGGAGGAAACGGATATGACCATTCTGAAATAGAAGCTACTTTAATACTATCATAATAGATTGTTTCTTTAATAAGTTGCCCATCTAGGTAATACCTTTCATTATAAATAAATCCATCTTGAGTTTTAGTTACTTGCTTTCCATTTTTTAGCCCATTGTTGTATTCTGTTGCTGTCGTGTAGTAGTCGATGTCTATTAGCATTCCTTTGCCATTTATAACGATTTGCGCACCATTTTTATTCCAGGCAGAAATCAAAATCGGCCTTCCATTTTGATATTTATATTCTTCCGAAAGCCAATAATTTGACGTGTCACTTCGGTTTTTTACATGATCATAATATGTCCATATGCTGTCACGAAATCCATTTTTATAAAAACCTTTGTAACGCTTTTCTCCTTCACTCCAATTCACAATACAATTTCCATCTAATATGTCATTTTTAAAAGTTAATAAGTAACCGATTGTCCCGTTAACGTTGTATTGTACTTCTAAACCATTTTTTTCTCCATTTTCCCAATTTATTTCCGCATACTTCTTGTCACTGAGAATAAAGTATCGACTTTCCATTCCATTTTTCTTTCCCTCCTTAATAAAAATTTCTTTTGCTGCAAATAAAGAGGCTATGTTTCGATATGAAATATAATGGCCATCGGGTAAATTTTCTTTGAAAAACCATTCCCCTTTTTCAAATATCATTTTCGATGTATCACCTTCTATGACTTTAATAATATTTTGTCCGCACATTACATGAGGGAAAAAGTAAAGTGTTAATATATAAATTAGATGTTTCAATATTGTATTTTAGGGTTGCCCATAACTAGTTTATTGGAGAAGTTTTTCTCCTAAAAACTTCTCCAATCCCTCCAAATTTGAAGGTATTGGGAAATTTATTATTTCAAAGTTACCTTATATTTTTAGATATCCAAGTCCTCAATCGGACTTGGAATTGATTGAATTGTGGTGGAAGTCACATGCGTATAAATTTCAGTTGTTTTAACACTGCTGTGGCCCAAAAGCTCCTGAATTGCTCTGATATTTACGCCCTTTTCGAGAAGATGTGTTGCATAACTGTGCCTCAGCCAATGTAAAGTAGCCGGCTTTTTAATGGAGGTTTTTGCCAGTGCATGTTTAAATACTAGATTTAAACTCCTTTCACTGTATTGTTCTCCCTGTTTCTGACCCTCAAAAAGCCATATTTTGGGTTTCGCTTTTGCATAGTATGTGCGCAATTGGTCAATTACTTTCTGAGGAAGTTGTGTTAGCCTGTCTTTTCTTCCTTTTGCCTGTTTTATGATCAATACTTTTCTGTCGCTATCAACATGTTCCGGTTTTAAATTCAGCAGTTCACTTCTTCTCAATCCACACGTATAAATTAATATTAACATCAATTTGTGTTTATGATTGGTTAAGGCATTAAAAATTTGTTGAATTTCTTCCTTCGATAAAACATTTGGTAATAGCTTACCCTTTTTAGGTCTAAGCATTAAATTAATGTCCACCTTCCGATGGTGAATTTGACCAAAAAATAATTTTATTGCATTTATGATCAATCGCTGCCATGAAATA
>JAYSYX010000008.1:0-16897 GCA_043727235.1 Bacteroidota bacterium | reverse complement strand
ACGAAATTTTATCCTCCCACTAAATGAATTGTTACTTAACGGTTTTTTTATCCATTATCTGATATTTTTTTGATTAGCGTGGATAAAGCTACTTTGATTTTATTTTCCGTCTCGTTAAATGTTGTTATTTTTTTTGAAGAGTATATAATGGCAAGGGCAAGTTGTTTATTGTTGGCTAGTAAAAGTTGATACAAAGCGGATTTATTTTTCCGATATGCTTCCCTGATCTGCCTTTTTATTTTATTTCGGTCAACAGCACGGGGAAACCTGTTCTTTGATACAGAAATAAGTAATTGGACAGGTGAATCCTCAGGTAGTTCGATTTGTAAAAAAACAATAGTATAGGGAGCTGTTAAAAAACTTTGCCCCGCTTTAAAAAGCGAGGCAGTTATATTTTTATTACAAAGCCTTTCAGATTTGCTGAAAGTGGCTCTGCTTATGGAGTCTAAGTTAAAATTCTCTGCTCCCGGCCCTTTGTTATTTACCGATATTTCTTTCGTCAGATACAGTAAGTTTTTTGCGTCCTTTACGGCGACGACGTGCTATAATATTACGACCATCCTTGGTTTTCATGCGCTCACGAAATCCATGTTTATTTTTTCTCTTTCTTGTAGAAGGTTGAAACGTCCTTTTCATCACTAACTATTTTGGGAGGACAAAGATAGAATTTTATCTACGAAATACACAATATGTCAACAAATTAAATTTTAATAGTATTTAGTAGTTATTAGATAGTATTTAGAGTGCTCCGAATTGAGGTGTACTTTTACCCAGAGGTTGTGAGGCTTTCGCTCTAAGCGAAGGTCTCACTAGCGGTCCTCCCTACTACCCTACTCTACTGCAGCCACTGCCAACTGACACTACTTGAAAGTCGCTTTATATATAGCTATCCTAATAATGCATATATAAAATAAATAATATGTTATCCCGCTCATCTATCTCACCAATACAAAATTTCCAGAGTCAATATATTCTTCCCCGTTTATAAAACCCGCAGAAACTTGCCAAACATAGGTTCCCATATCTTGTTCTTCTCCTTCATATTTTCCGTCCCATCCTGAAGAGGCGTCATAAGTATCCGTCTCAAAAATTATTTCTCCCCAACGATTGAATATTTTTAGATGGTAGGTTGTAATATTGTAACCGATACTTTGAAAGAGATCGTTAGTTCCATCGCTATTAGGGGAAAAGGCGTTCGGGAAAAACACTTCCGGAACAAATTCCACAAAAATGGTTATAGTGTCAATTGCCACACATCCTTCAGAATTAACAATAGTTACCGTATAGGTAGTGGTAGCAGTAGGTGCGACTGTTGTACTTAAACAAGGATCATCAATACAGGGTACTTCCGGATCCCAGGTTGCCGAAACGATATCGTCTAAACTGGTCTCTACAGTTATAGTTGCAGTTTGACCAACAAAAATTGTTTGGTCGTCGGCTGTTGCATCAGCTGTTAATAATATTGGTTCGGTAATGCTAAAGGGCACATCGAAGGTGCATCCGCTTGCATCAGTTATTGTTACAACATAATCACCGGCAGGCAGGTCTGAAAATTCATCAATAATGGTAGCGGCTCCTCCATCCAGAGTATAGGTATACGGAATAGTTCCGCCGGTTGCTTCAATGTGCACGAATCCGTCGGTATATGCATTGCATGGATTATTAATAATATCCTCCGGTGTTCCGCTTAGTACCGCTGGTTCTATTATGGTAAATTCATAGGTTCTTTGGCATCCGCCAGCCTCCGTAACCGTAACGGAGTAAGTTCCTCCATCAAGATCTGTTAATTCTGTAACTCCTGTTTCGCCGGTGCTCCATTCATACGTATAGGGTTCCAGACCACCGGTAATTGTTATGGATACTGATCCATCACCATCTCCACCGCAAGTAATATTTGTTGAGATCAAGTCAACATCAAAGTCGGCACCAACCTCAACAGTTACATCATCAGTGTAAACCGTTCCATCACATAAGGTTTGAACAACAGTATAGGTTGTAGTGAATTCCGGAGAAACATCAACAGTTTGTCCTTCTCCAATTAAAACTCCATCCTCATCATACCAAGCAACTAAACTTGTATACCATCTCCACGATTCATCATGTGCTTCCCATGCAGTTGCATTTCTGTCTTCCACAGTAAATGCGATAGTTCCATTCTGATTTTGTAATCCTTGAGTTGCAACACCAATATCCCAGCCCGGGCATATCATTACATCGGTAAAATGGTTGTCAATAAAATTAGACGTTTCGCGTAATATAATTTGAAAAGTTCCAATATCATCCGTACAGGAGAACAGTGGAACTTCATCCCAGGTAATAATTAATTTTCTATTTGGAGCCACTCCGGCATTTTCAAAATGAATACATTCATCGCATAAACCTGTGTGCCAATCGGTCCAGGGACTAAATATTGCTGTTCGTGGAACATTTGATGCCGCATCCGGAATTGGGCCGTCAGGTGTCCAGTTTGCTGCCCAGCCTGGTCCGGGTTCTACAAAACTTATCCATCCATTGGAGCATAAATAGAATTCTGTATAAGTTTCGCCGAAATAACAAAAATCAAAACCCACATCGTAGGGACCTATATAAGTATCATCAACCATGGTTACTGCCAGACCACCAATGGGTTCAGGGGCGTATTCCAATTCCTGGTAGCTGTAACAATCGCCACAAAAGTCGACCAGAGAGGTGCCCAGTGTTAAGGAATCACCGGGGCAAATGCTTGTATCGGGGTAAGCTGTAATTTGTGTTTTTCCAATAATGGTTAAAGCGAGGAGAAGGCTTAATAGAGTAATTTGTTTCTTCATATTGTAGAGAAGTTTAGTTCTGTGGAAATCTGAAATAAAGTTAAAAAATTAAAATGTCTTTACGTCAGTACATATTAATTTAATATGTTAAAATCTATGGAGAAAGAATTCTATTTTTTTTGCAACATTTGCAAAATATAACCCGTTTTAGTGAAAGGATAATTTTAGAAATTATGACGATGCTCGAGTATTGCAAAATGATCCTGGTTAAGGTGAGTTTTGATCCCAGTCTATTTCGGACTGAATTAAATAAGGCGATAAAAGAATTAGTGGTGGATGAAGCCCTTGAACTTAAAAAATGGTGTATAGAAACCTTCGGTTGGAATTATTGCAAAACTGCAGTGCCGGAATTTGTTCTGGATACTATGTAGGTGAAATTTCGATTTAGATTAATTCTGAGACATTTGGTTTCATTTTGAGACTCTTGCCCGGAATAATGAAAATCTTTGTGCAGCGTTTAATTATAAGCGTCGTTTTCTGAGCTTTAATTTGATTTTTTTTCAGCTTATTTTATCACCCAATCAATTTCATTTTCCCAGTTTGCACGTAGGTTTTGATCAATTGGAAACATAATTACCTGTTCGGGAAGGGTATTTTTCGACAGATCACCGGGTGTCCACTTTCCGTTTTTATCCAAATCGATGATAACACGAATTTTATATATTCCGGGTAAAAGATAATTACTTGTTACTGCATATTTTTTTTCTTCTCCGGTAAATTTAGTTTCTTCAAGATATATTTCTTCAACTGATGTAAGATCAAATCTAAGGAGTTGGTATATAATATTATTACCAGACAAATTTTTGACCCTTGTTGTAAGTTGGGAATAGGCATCTAGTTTCTTTAAGATTATTTTTAATGTATCCTGTTTATTTATCAAACCGAAAATATCAATTGCGAAATTTTTATTAATAGTAATATCATATGCATTTTCCGGTTTCCATGGATATTGAATATATAGTTTCCTAGCATCAAGACTATCGATACTTATATCTACATTATTTATAAAAGTGCTGTCGTTCACATTCCAAATTGTTAACATATTAGAATCCACGGATAATAAGGGATTAAAAAAATTTAATGTTATTCTTTTCTCTGGATCCCAGTCAGCGCGAGCATCTTCGCCCTTGTTAACAGCAAATACATTGCTTGTGAATGTATTTTTATTTAATTGAAAATTGGAATCTGCAGGGATAGCTTTTAAATTAATTTTTTTAATTATTTGAGTGGTGTCGTAAATTATTTTTAAACGAAAAGTGTCAAGTTTATAATTGTCTGACCAAACTATAACAGTATCCTGAGTTTTATTTTTAGTAAAATATATTTTTTCAGAAGTGGGGTTAATCGAAGTTATACTAACATCTTTTGCCGATTTAGAAAACACCATCTGTGTTTGAGCATAACGCTGTGATTTTGTTTCCAAAAGATTTTGTTTGATCTTCTCTTCAGAAAATATCTGTAATTTTTGATTAGTGATATTCGAATCTAACTGAATTATTTCTCGTTGAAATGCAATTCTTTCATTGGGAAGATCATAGAAATAATTAAAATTCTGGTCCTCTAATGCATATAATTTATATTCGCCTGCTTTGATATTTGATATGATAAAATTTCCTGTTGCATCTGTTTTAGCGAAATAATAAGGTTTACTTGTTTGGAAAGAAGTATCGGTAGGTTCGTAATAAAGTACAACAAAAGTTTTTTCCGATGGAGCGCCTGTAAGCAAGTCGGAAACATTTCCGGATATTTTTAAGGAATCGAGATAACTTCCGGTAGAAAATACATATGTAAAATTATTTAATATGTTTCCTTCAGTATTATCTTTTATTGCTTGTCCAAAATTAATTGTATAAGTAGTGGAATCTCTCAGTGTAGAATTTAATTTTATGGTAAGTGTCTTCCCTTTTATTTTATATTCAGGAATTCCATCCAATGGAGGGGAAATAATTACCTGATTAAAAACATCATTTAAAACAACATATTCGTCAAACTGAATTTGTATTTCCTGAGCATCAAAATAGAGGGAATTGGTATCCGGAGTATATTGAAGCACAGTTGGAGAAATAAGGTCTTTTTCACCCCCTGTGGGTGTTACTACATTTGCGCAACTATAAATTGTGAGGGCAATAAGCAGGTAAAAATATGGTGCAACTCTTCTCATCGTCCGATATGAACCATCAATACAGAAATATCTGAAGGCGAAACTCCACTGATTCTGCTAGCCTGTCCCAGGGTTTTAGGTTTAATTTTAGTAAGTTTTTCTCTTGCTTCCAGGGAAATAGAATGAATCAGGCTATAATTTATAGTATCGTGAATCAGAATATTTTCCAATCTGAGCATTTTGTCCACCAATTCTTTCTCCTTAGTTATATAGTTTTCGTATTTGATCGTTATTTCTGCCTGTTCGAAAAACTCCTCCTCAAACGAAGCAAACACGGTATCTATTGCTGCGTTGATCCCCTTAAAATCACTAAGATTAATATGTGGTCGTGCTAAAAGCGCGGCAATTTTTGATTTTTGTTTAATGGCCGCAGATCCTTTTTGTTCCAGCAACCCATTTATTTGATCCGGTTCAACACTTGTTGTGCGGAGAAAGTCAATGAGTTTAGTTGTTGCGGTTAATTTTTCATTCACTCTTTTCATCCTCTCATCGGATGCTAAGCCAATTTTATGCGCTTTTTCTGTTAACCTGATATCTGCATTATCCTGTCTCAATAATACTCTGTATTCCGCTCGGGACGTGAACATGCGATAGGGTTCTTCCGTTCCTTTTGTGATCAGATCATCTATCAATACTCCAATATATCCCTCACTTCTGTCTACTTCGAAAGGTTCTTTTTCAAAAACTGCCTGATGAGCATTGATACCTGCCATTAGTCCCTGGCAGGCAGCCTCTTCATATCCTGTGGTGCCGTTAATTTGCCCCGCGAAAAATAGATTTTTTATCAGCTTTGTTTCCAGTGTCGATGTCAACTGCATGGGAGGAAAATAGTCATATTCAATGGCATAACCGGGTCTGAACATTTTTACATTTTCAAATCCCACTATCTTTTTTAGAGCTGCATATTGAACTTCCTCAGGCAAACTTGTGGAAAAGCCGTTCACATAAACCTCAACAGTATTCCACCCTTCCGGTTCTACAAATATCTGGTGACGGTCCTTTGAAGCAAAACGGTCTATTTTATCTTCAATGGAAGGACAATACCTTGGCCCCGGCCCTTTTATCCTCCCAGAATACATAGGAGATTTTTCAAAACCTTTTTTTAATTCCGCGTGAACTGCTTCAGAAGTATAAGTAATGTAACAACTTCTTTGATTTTTTAGAGCACTTGTATTGGTGTAAGAGAACTTTCCGGGTTTTTCATCCCCTTTTTGTTCTTCCATAAGTTCATAATTGAGGCTTCTACCATCCAATCTCGGAGGAGTTCCGGTTTTCATTCTTCCACTTTCAAATCCGAGCGAAATCAATTGTTCGGTAATACCTGTAGCCGATCTCTCCGCCATCCGTCCACCACTAAAATTCTTTTCACCGATATGAATCAATCCATTTAAAAAGGTTCCATTGGTAAGCACTACAGATTTAGACCGAATCTCCATGCCCATGGAGGTTTTAACGCCTCCAACAACTCCGTTCTTTACTATTAGTCCCGCAACAGTATCCTGCCAAAAATCAACATTGGGTGTTTGTTCCAGTTTATTTCTCCATTCTCCGGCAAACAACATTCTGTCGCTTTGAGCTCTGGGGCTCCACATTGCAGGGCCTTTCGATATATTCAGCATACGGAATTGTATCATTGTTTTATCGGTGACAATACCTGAATATCCTCCTAAAGCATCAATTTCTCTCACGATCTGACCTTTAGCAACTCCTCCCATGGCCGGATTGCAACTCATTTGGGCAATAGTTTGCATGTTCATGGTAACCAACAGCACAGAAGAGCCCATATTGGCCGCCGAGGCGGCTGCTTCACATCCGGCATGACCGGCACCAACTACTATTACGTCGTATTCTTTGAACATGCTGTTACAAAGGTAAAGATTTTATAAGCGATGAAGGCCTTGAGTTAGGTTGGGGGAAGGATAAATGTATTGTTCGTTTAATTCTTGGATGATTATTTTGTTCCACGTGGAACAGTTTCATGGATGTGAATCAGCAATCGTGAATGCTTGTTGAGGGAATGATAAAATAAGTACTAAAGAAATAATTCTCTGATAGATAGCTTTGTTTCACGTGGAACAAGTGAAAGCTTCCTTAATCGTGATCCGTGGTCCGGGGCACACCCCTCAAGTGGGTTGGTGAAAAACACACAACCACGGCGAATAGGCCGGGTTCATGATTGCCGATTCACGATTGCCGAAAATCAGATCTTATTTAAAATCAAGAGGCACTCGTCCTCCTTTT
Source organism: Bacteroidota bacterium (assembly GCA_043727235.1). Lineage (GTDB taxonomy): Bacteria > Bacteroidota > Bacteroidia > Chitinophagales > BACL12 > UBA7236. The sequence continues at coordinate 9,688 of JAYSYX010000008.1, read as the reverse complement.
TGCGGATCTTCTTTTTTTCTGCTTCAGTTTTGTCGTTGTATCCGAGAAGGTGCAAAATTCCGTGGATCATTACCCTTTGTAATTCGGAATAAAAATCAACGTTAAACTTTTGGCTATTTTCTTTTACTCTGTCTATACTGATAAAAATATCACCGGAAATATAGTGTCCGGAGTTGTAGTTAAAGGTGATGATATCGGTCAGTGTGCTGTGTTTGAGGTATTCTTTGTTGAGGTTTGCAAGAAAATCGTCCGTAGAAAATATGTATTGTATTTGGGATGGAAATTTATGATTGGCCAGAATTATTCGCTCTACCCAGATGCGATGTTTGGAAGCTTGTTTTAATTTAAAGGTAGTTTCGTTGGATACAAAGGAAACAGTGCTCATCAGAGTCGAAATTGGATTTCAACCTTGCTTCCGTCATTGGAAAATACAACAAGGTCGGATAGGTGTTTCATCAAAAATATCCCTCTTCCGCCCATGTTTTCAATGTTTTCTGGAGCTGTAGGATCTGGAATATTAGAAAAATCGAAACCACATCCCTGATCTTTGATCAGACAAGTGAGTTTGTTGCTTTCTTTTTTGATGGAAATGGTAACTTCTTTGTTGCTGTCAGACTTATTACCATGCAGGATCGCATTATTAACTGCCTCCGTTATACAAACCAAAATATTTCCATATACCTCATCGGCAATTTCTAATTTGGTTCTCACCTCTTCAATAAAAGGTTCAATAAGGACAATGTTTGCAGGTTGCGATTTAAGACTAATTTGTTTCGTTATATGTTCTACCGACATTTACCGTGTTTAGTAGGTTATAGACCGTAAGTATTCTTCTACTAAATTTTTGTAAAAAGGTTTCAATTCCGGAGAAACGGTTTTATAAAGGTCTGATTCTGCATAGCGTTTTTTCAGATATTCCTCAATGGCAGGTGGCAATGGTCTCGTAATTTCATTAGCAGTGTTAGATTTTCTTTCATTGTCCATTTTCCGTTTGCGATCCGATTCTTCTGCTTCTAATAAACGGGTTAAAATCTCTTGCTGACGTTTTAGCGTCTCGGTGGTCAACTGTTTGTTTACAATATCCTCCTCAGTTTTATCCATTTGATCAGCCAACTGCTGTAATTGTTTGGCAAGTTTACCTTCTTCTGTATTTCCACCACCCATTTGTTCAGCCATTTTCTGGATAGCATCCCTTATTGCAGCCTGTTTTTGGGCCATTTCAGCTAAATCTTTGCTCATGCCGGATTTTTCACCCTTTTGTTTTCCTCCCTCCATATCACCCTTCATTTTATTTATCTGATCGTTGAGCTGTTTTTGCATTTCACCTAAGGATGGCATTTCTGATTGTTTGCTGCCTCCGGGTTTCTGACACATTTGAGAACCAGGCATCGACTTCGCCATTTGTTCCTGCATTTGTTGCATTACTTCATCCAACATCAATGCAAGATTATTATAACCTGTCATGGCAAGTTGCTGGTATAAGTTTGATTCATTAACCTGTCTCTCGCCCATCTGCTCTACGCTTTTATCAAGATTGCGATTTACATCGGTTATCTCTCTTGTAATAAAAGTACTGATCTGCATTACGCGTTTTGCAAGAGCCATCAGGCTGTCCTCTACCATTTTGGTGTCTTCCTTAATTTTTTGTTGTTCTGCCATGAGTTCAACAAAACTCGGATTATTGGTTTTGATACCTTTAACATCATTCATCAACTTTTCCTGATCGACGGAAAGTTTGATTAGATTATCCAGTAGGCGACTTAGAGCATTCATATCCTCCTGTTGCTGCTCCATACTTTGCTGACTCATCTGTTGCTGCATTTTCTGCGCAAGGTCCTTCATTTGTTCAGAAGCACTTTTTTGACTCTGTGCAGCTTGTTTCTTGTTGTCCTGTTTTATTTGTTCTGACGACTTCTCGAGATTTTGTTCAATGGATTGTTCCTGTTGTTCAGTGTTCTCCATATCCTTTTGTTGTTCCAACTCCTTGTTCATCTCCCGCATTTCCTCCATATCTTTTTGGATATCGTCGAACTTTTCGTTTATATCTTCCTGTTTCTCAAGGTTTTGCGCATTATCTGATTTCTTATCTTCTGTTTTTTTGCTGAGTTCTTCCTGTTTTTCTGCAAGCTCGTTGAGTTTGTCTACAGTTTCCTGCATTTTTTGCTCCATTTCCATCTGTTTGAATAATTCGAGCATTCTATCTAATTCATTCTCAACCTGTTCGTTGTTCATCTGCATTTTTTCCATCTCTTCCAACGATTGCTCTTTATTGAGTTTTTCCATGAGTTTCTCTAATTCTTCCATCAGTTTCTTCATCTCCTCAGGCACAACTTCTTCAAACATCTTCTCTAACTTTTCCTGTTTTTCGAGGATGTCGGGATTGGGCTCCATGTATTCTTTCTGCATGTCCAGATTATCCTTAAACTCTTCTGTAAGTTCTTCCACCGACTGCTGAACATTTTGATTTTTTTGAAGGAGTTTTTCAATTTCCTTTTTATCCTCCCAATTCAATTCTTTTTTATCAAAAAGTTTTTCTTCGAGTTTTTCCGATTGTTTCTGGATGTCTTTAATATCATCTAAAATATTATCGAGTTTATCTTTTATTGAGGAGTTGGCATCGTCTTTCATTTGTTCAAGCTCTTCTAAAGTTGGCACCAGGAACTGCATGGAAGCGGTTCTGGCCGACTTGCTGCCGTGAATTGCGTCATTATCCCATACTTCAAAATAATAGGTAACACGATCGCCCGGCTGAAGTGTTTTAGCTCTCAGGTCAAAGGCGTGTGTGAAGCGGTTATTTTTTATGCCTTTGGGAATTGCAATGGGAGTTGAATTCTCTTCCTTAATAAAATAGTTGTTACCGGCATCCAGCGATTCGATATTGTATTTGAAAAGCATGTTTTTGAATCCGTAATCATCGTTTATCTCTCCAAGGAAATATAGAAACTTTTCATCGAGGCTGTCTTTAAATTGTTCTGCGGTTATTTCCGGGAAAAGGTCAGGAATTACGGTAATATTATAACTGATGGTATCTCTGTTATATACCTTTCCATTTGCGATCCCGATCTTGTAAAGCTCATTCACCATTGCCTTTCTGCTGATGTTGAACGTGGAACCTCCGGTATTGGAAGCATTCATTTTGCCATTTGCAAAAAAGAGTTCTATATGGTCGGTATGTTCTGTATTGAAGATCCATTCAAGATTTGTTCCTTCAGGAATGAGCAGATCTCCTGTGTTTTGAAGTGTTTCGTCTTTAATACCGGTATAATCGGGGTAATTTAAATTTATTGAGAAATTCAGTAAGGTTGGTTTCGGAACTACTTCCAGAGTGTATTCCTTTGAATCGTAACCATTTGCGAGGAAATGGAAATCTGTTTTTTCAGGAACCTTATTAAATACATAGGTATAAATGTCTTTTTGGTCTTTTACCATGGTATAAGAACCCGTTTCGGTAACAATAACTACTTGTTCGGGTAATACATCTCCCAGCATTTTCAGCGACAATTCAAAGTCGTCGTACTGCACAACTTCCAATTCTTTATTTACAATACTGAAGGTAAATGGAGCTTGTTTTTCGAAGGCGACATTGTTCTTTAATAAACGGAAGTTGCTCTCTCTCAATATATTAGGAGCTGCAAATAATATAAAAACAAAAACAGCAAGCGGAGGTAAAGTGTATTTTAAATATTTTCTGTTTTTGTTGAGATCGATGGCCATTGTGAAGGGAACCGGTTTTATCCTTTCAATTTTTTGGTTGATACCGGCTTCAATGAGCAATTTATTTTCGTCACCCGTTTCCTGTTCTTTTAATTGAAGGATATTGAGCAGTTTATCCTGAATTTCGCTGAAATGATCGCCGATGATGCTCGCAGCTTTTTTGTGATCTATGCGTTTGCCTAGTTTTTGATATTTAAACAAGGGAGTGAATACACGTGAATAGAGTATAAATGCAGAACCAAGTAAAAAACCATAAAAAAGCACCTTGCGTACAACTTCTGAAAAATAAAAGCGGTATTCAAGCAAACTGAACAGCAAATAGGCGCTGATAAGGATGGCTGCAGAGAATAATAGTCCCCTTATTAACTGGTTTAAATAATACTTCCTGATGAAGGCATCCAGTTTCGTGATCAATATATTGTAGTTACTCTGATTTTCCATACTTTACCTGTCAACAATATTAACGATAATTATACCATTTTTGTGTGGGTGTAACGAAATTTAACTTTCTATAGTTTCAATCCCTAAGATTCAAAAGAAGCCGAATTTGCATAATAAGTAATTAATTGATGTTTAATTTTGCACTGTGGCTGATCTGACAAAGGAAGAAATACCGATTGATTTTGATCCTAGATGGATACGGGTTTTACAAATGATTAAGGATAGGTTTGGAAATAAACCGGAGTTGGAAACCATTTTGTTTTTAATTGGGATGAATGAATTGGGAAGACTCAGCGATAAATTCACGAAGGAACAAAAGCAGGATCTAATGCATATTGCGGTATGCAAATTATTGAGTTATAATGGTTTTTATAAATTAGCGGGTTGGGATGATGAAGGTTGGCCGATGTGGGAAATATCAGCTGCAATGCCGGAGATGGATACGAGAGAACAGGAAACTTTATTAAAAAAAAATATAATACATTATTTTGAATTAAATGAAATGATATGAAGTATACACTTATTTTAATGATCGGAATTTTTTCTTTAATTTCCTGTAAAGAAAAGGAAGCAGAACCAACAGAACCCGTAAAAGAAATTATTACCGAAACCATTCCAACTACACCGGAAACAATTGATAAAATAAATACAGATACAATGACAAACGAAACAGACGACAAACAATATTATGTAAAAATTTCAACCACCTTCGGAGATATGGTTGTCAAATTATATAATGAAACGCCAAAACATCGCGACAACTTTTTAAAACTTGCGAAGGAAGGATTTTATAATGATCTTTTATTTCATCGTGTAATTAAAGATTTTATGGTGCAGGGTGGAGATCCTGAATCGAGAGGTGCCAATATGCAAAAACAACTTGGCAGCGGCGGACCAGGATATACAATTCCTGCTGAAATTAAAGGAGATCTTTATCACAAAAAAGGAGCATTAAGTGCAGCTCGTCAAAGTGATCAGGTTAATCCGAGAAAAGAATCTTCCGGTTCACAATTTTATGTTGTGCAGGGAAAAAAATACAGTGATGCAGAATTGCAGCAAATGGAAATGCAAACAAGATCTGTAATGTCGCCTGAAGCAAAAAAAATATATCGTGAAGTTGGTGGAACTCCATTTTTAGATAATAATTACACTGTGTTTGGTGAAGTGGTAAAAGGCATGGAAGTAATTGATAAAATTGCAGCTGTAAAAATAATGCCCGGCGACCGACCAGCATCTGATGTGAAGATGAAGATGACGGTTGTGGAGAGTTATTAAGAATAAATAAATTGATTTTTGAGCGGGAAGAAATTCCCGCTTTTTTTATTGGATTATAGAACCATTAAAACTGTATATTAAAATATAAATGAAGCTGATGATCAGAATAAGATATTTTATAACTTTTCTTATTATTTTTTCAGGAACGAAAGGTGTTTATTCGCAAAACACTTTGGAGCAATACGATTTAATTAATAAGATACGCGCATACCATCATGTGGAATCATGGTGTTTGGGATTTGCGTGTAATTCGATTTCTAAATTATATCAGACAACTGACAGTTTATTTGCAATAAGCGACCTGCAACAGGCAGTGGAGTTTTTTAATGATTCTTCCTATGTGTTAAAATACTATGCATTTCTGGATGTTTTATATCAAAATGATTCGATAGCGTTTGAATTATTAAAAAATGGAATTAGTGATTCCACCGTTTTATCGTATCACTTTTATGATGTTGGATCTGGGGATCAATTTATAAAATTAATTGCTGTGGAATATTTATCATTGATCACAGCCAAATATCTGTATGGGGGAATGGCGTATGTTGGTGGACATGGAATTTTATCCTTTCCACCTAAAAATAAGAAACTTTGGAAATTGAAGAGTAGGCAATATAATTTACTTTTGAGCGAAAATCAAATTGTAATACGATAAGCAGTTTTCTTTGGTAACTCGAGTGGAAAGAGGGCAACATACTGATCAATAATGTGGGTTAAAAGGGTGGCCACGAATGCACGAATGAACAGCCAAAAGTAGTTTGTAAATTATTTAAACGACTTATTTTATTCGTTCATTCATGGCAATTTTTTTTAATCAATTATGTGGGTTAAAAGGGTGGCCACGAATGCACGAATAAACAGCCAATATTATTTTGAAAATTCCAATGCTTTTTGTGTCTAGCTGCGAAGGAGAGATTTTTCCACAGAGTTACCGAAGGAACTCTGTGGATTCGGAATTTATTTCGTATTTAAAGTAATCGATTTTACATCCAACGGTGTTCCCATCATTCGAACATTGGCGGGAATTTTTCCGATGTTGCCGCTTACGGTTATGGAGATGTCGTCTTTTTTAAATGCATCGGGGAGTATTGCGGGGAGATATCTTTTTAGGGAATTATTTTCTTCTGCAATTTCAATAATAAATACATCGGGATCGGAGCCCATTAATTTAATTGTTGCTTTTGTTGGATATAAAAAGGCAACGGAATCGAAGGGATAAAATTCTTTTATTGGTTCCTGTAATTGTGATTTATCAAATGGAACTTCTTCCTCTATCATTAATTCTTTAATTTTTAAGGGAGTTCCCATCATTCGTACGTTGGGTGGAATTTTTCCGATGGTTCCACTGAAAATTATTATTGTATTTTCTAATTTAAAATCATCGGGTAAAAAATCGGGGACGAAACGTTTTATTTCTCCCTTTGTATTTTGTTCGATGAGATAAACATCTCCGATCAAAATAATTTTTCCGGATTCTTTATTTATATATCCAACTGAATCATTTTCTGTTTTTTCCGTAACTATTTTTTCGCCGTTTGTGTCATTTGGTTTTGTGCGATATAAAATTCTGATCATACTTAATTCGATAGGAGTGCCTGCGAGTTTTGCATTTTGTGGAATTCTTCCGATGGCTCCTTCAAATACCACCTCTTGTCCGGGAGTCATAAATTTTTCGGGAAGATTTACCGGCCAGTAATCATTATTTAATGAACCTTTATCTACACGAATTATCCAGGAATCATTTTCAATCATCACCTTACCTATTTCCATACTTTTAAAACTGATGGAATCAAATTGAAAGGTCTGCGCTTTTAGGGAGCTGCATAAAACAAAAAGGAAAAGTAATGAGGTAGTTAATTTATACATATTATACATTTCCTCCAAAACCTTCGAAAACCATACCAAACCTTTATTCGGTGCCGATGAAACTTATGGAATTAAAGAAGCGGTTTACGTTTAGGGAAAGCAGTATCTGAGCATCACCACCCGCAACAAACTGGTAAACAGTATTGCCATCGAAGAAGAAATACATGCGATATGTTTTTTTATTCATCAACAACATCTCTACGTAACGACCGGTAACACCGTTCTTTTCAACGGTTTCCGTTTTATATGCCTTGCCGATATACTGGCGTTCTGCATTGAGTATGAGGTCGTCGAAAAAGGATTTTTTATTTCCAAACTTATGTCCGGGAGGGTATGCACTCACGCTTACGGTGTAGGCAACCAATTCTTTATAATCGTCGGAGGTGAAAGTACTAACCGTCATTGGTCCGCTTGGGAGAGTATAGGTTTTATTTGTTTTTGAAGGCGGAGTTGGCAGATAACAATTAAAGGCAGCCTGTTCAAACAAATGCCAGTTCACCATAGTATTTGAAGCGATGCGGAATGAATTTAAAAATGCCTCTCCATAAGCAGAGTAGGGATTATTTCCTGGTCCGCCCACTAACAACTGATACAATACATTATCCTGCAAAATAAATTGAGACCGCACAAAAAATGAATCTCCCACCAATGCGGTAAATTCTCTGCCGGTATATCCGGGAGTTGATAAAATTCTCTGTGAAATTAATTTTCCGTTTAACTGATCCTCTGTTTGCTGAATAAATTGATTAAAGAAATTGTCCTTATTACTTTGTTTGAAATTGGGAGGATAAATTGTATATCCTACAGAATAATAAAGATCGGATTTCGAGTGGTTATTCTGATAAATATATTTTTTTATAACCCCACCATCGCTCCACGGCGTTTCTGATCTTTCCCAATCACCCTTAACAGGAACCTTTACTTTAAAATTAGCTCCATCTCCTTTCAGATCGAACCAGTATTCCATAAATAAAGTGTCGGCAGCAGCTATGTCAAACAAATCTCCGAATGGATCGGTAAATGCTTTGTAATCGTTTTTATTATTATTGAGATCATTTATGGAAACAACTTTTATTTCCTCAGGATCTATATAACCCGTAGTGTTCGGCGTTATGGCAAATACAGGAAAGTCGTCGGGAAATGCAGATGCTACATCTGTATTATTTGTATTGATGATATTTGTCTGATCTGTATTACCGGAATATAAAGAATATTTAAAAGGCTCTGCCGAAACAGCAAATCCTTTAGAGCGCAATTTTTTAAGTATACCGGATTCTCCTCCTACTAGGTCGGTATTTAAAATATATAATACAGATTGTTCTGTACTCAGTGGTTCCATTTTTCTCATCAACAGGTCGTTTATGCGGTTGATCATTACATTAACATAAGCTACTTGTTCGGTGCTGTTTACAATATTTGCATAGTCGGTAATTGCTTGTTTGGAATAAGCGATGAATTTTTTCGCGTCAGCATCCAAATAGGGTTTGGGATTATTTAGATAATGACTGAGAACTATAGCCTGTGTTGCAAAATCGGATTCATCCATAGTTGCTGCGATCTGGCGAATTGTAAGCAGTGATAAAGTTGGTTTGGCTTTTTGTAATGCGATATCCAACAAAATTGTTTGCTGATAATCTTTACCTGCAGCGTGATCTTTATCCCTGAATAATTGCAGAATATAAAAAGGTTTGTAAGTATAATAATTTTCTACATTGTCTTTTAATTTATCGCTGATCATTAATTCGAAAGGGATTCTATCCTCGCGTTTGTAATATCCTTTTAAAGTATTATCTCCGGTTGATTTCATAAATACCGGAATATTCTGCACCTCAGCTGCGTCGGGAACATTAAAAAAGGCAACAGTATTTACAATATTCATGATCTCCCCAACAGGAGTTTCGATATCATAATTTTCCACTCCGGGCAATTCGGTAGCACACAAAATATAGGAATTTTGTTTGCCGTCGGGAGAGGTAACTTTCCAGAGGAGTGATTCTTGTGCCTTGCCGGCAACTGCGATTGTCAACAGAAAACAGAATACAAATATTCTTTGCATCATTAATTTGAGATTGAAAGGGTAAATTTAGGAAAAAATGAGTAATGAGTTATGAGTAATGAGGTCAACTGCCAAATGATTCTCCTCCGTAGTATACTATTTCAACCACTTCAACCCTTTCAACAAGTCACAGTCTCAATAGATTTTCCTCCGGACAAAACCCTGCCAGACCTCGTGGTGAGTGGTGAGTAGTGAGGTCGATTGCCAAATGATTATCCTCCGTAGTATACTATTTCAGCCCCTTCAACCCTATCAAAAAGTCTCAGTCAAGAGTGAGCAGGATGAAAAATTGGAGATTTTTTGGGCATTACCGCTAGCGAGACCTTCGCTTAGAGC
>JAYSYX010000007.1:0-2411 GCA_043727235.1 Bacteroidota bacterium | reverse complement strand
TCGCAAAATTTTGCGACACTACAAAAACACAATTTTCAACTCGTGACTAAATCTTATCTACCTCAATCACCATCAAAACAGCTCCATTTGTTCCGGCGTCAGTTTGAAACTTGACAGTTTCTCCGGGAATAAATTTTACGTTGTTTATCAGTTGTCCGCTTAATGCCGAACGCAATTTTTGTTCGTAAGAACCGGATTGTTTATTTACCTTATCGTTGAATGAATTATAATCAAGTGGTTGTTTTGTAACAACAATGGCCATATAATCTTTATTGCCCACCTGATCAACTTCCATGCTGTGATCCTTTGGAAATAAACGCGTTCCTGTTATTCCGCAATAAGGTGAATGTTTTTCAGTGTAAGGAAATAAAACATCACAATTATTATTTTCATCTGTTGCAAAAATATAAGTATAACATTCGTGTGAATTAGTAACCTGGATTTTAAATTTAGTTCCTTTTTTTACTGCAGATCTAGTATTAAATACTCCGAATGTTTTTGTAGTAAGCGCGATATTTTTGTTAGTTGCATTATCTACCAAACCGAATTCAACTGAAAGTATGTTACTAAGAGGTTTTGATGCATTTCCCATAGGATAAACACCGTAAGCTTCAACAACAAATTTTTCAAAAACATTATAAGGAATCCATGCAACTCCATTTTTACCCCAATCATTACCCCAACTGTTCATGATTTGAAATGCACCACCTTCTTTATAATCATCATATCCTATAACACACATGCAATGTCCACCGAAACCATTCATATTCAGGTCGTTATCTGTTGGATTCCATACATCTTTCCCCATCATTGGCTGCATAAATGAGCCGCCCACCATCATTCCAAAAACCACTGGAGCTCCCTGTGCTAAATTTTGTTTTATAGCAAGAAGATCAATTTTTTCTTGTCCCACACCTTTTGCATCACCCTCGGTTAACCGGTTAAATCCCGTCATTTTATATTGCGATGCTGCTTGTTTTTGTGAAGATGTTGGTTTTCTTTCACAATCCTGATCAGTGTATGGAAATTCACGCAAGGAGATCAAGCCTTCATTTTTCATAACATCCATCGCATTATTAATATAGGCACCCTGACAATTTTCCAGTCCTATCTGATTATATAAATAAGCAGGACTAAAGGCGATCTGATTCGGATCTTTACCGGTTCTTTGTGACTCTAATATTGTGCGAGCTGCATAGGCAGATCCCCATCCAACACAACTTCCCTGTGACCCTTGATTTTTGCGTTCAGGGGCATATTTTAATAAGGAGATACTTTCCGGAAGAGGATTTTTGGCATTGTCGGTAAGTGGTGGTTCAAATATTTCTGTGGCATCATATTTTTGAGGATCGAAACTTGCGCCGGTATTAAAGAGATCAGTAATATTTCCACCACCTTCATCTCCGCCAATATTTAATAAACTGCCACGCATGAAATAAATTATAACTGCGCCAACGAGCAATACCCCACAACCCAATTTGGGATTTTTTCTAAACATTGCCAATAACAAAGGAAGTAACATGGTTATTATATTTCCACCACCTCCTCTTCCTCCACCTCCGCCCCCTCCGGGCAATTTACGTTGCTGTTGTGGTTGATTATTATCTGGTACCATTCGAATTGCCATACAAGTAATTTTCACGAAAGATATAGAATTTTAAGCGACTTTTTGGAAGTAATAAAAATTATTCAACACCCGTTATTTTGCAATTCAAATAAATTATCCTTAAAATTGTTTTCCGTGGACATCATTCTGAAATATTTCCCCAACCTAGACAAGAAACAACTTGCCCAAATGCGGCAAATTAAACCTCAATATCAATTCTGGAATGAAAAGATAAATGTGGTAAGCCGGCAGGACATTGATAATGTTTATGAACATCATGTATTGCATTCTTTGTCTATAGCCAAATTCATCGATTTTTTACCAGGAACCAAGGTACTTGACCTTGGAACAGGAGGTGGGTTTCCCGGAATTCCACTCGCTGTTCTTTTTCCGGAAGTGCAATTTCATCTCATCGATTCCATTGCAAAAAAAGTACAGGTAGCGGAATCTATAGCACGTGATCTCGGTTTGCGGAATGTAACTGTTGAACAAATTAGGGTTGAGGATATTAAAGAAAAATATGATTTCGTTGTTACCCGCGCTGTAGCAGATATGATGATCTTATACGACTGGACAATAAATATCATCAAACGCGGCGGATCATTTAATGATTTCCCCAACGGACTCATAATGCTAAAAGGTGGATTCCTGGATCTGGAAATTGCACCTTTCAAAGAATTTCTCTATAAATTTCCTATTACCGAATGGTTTAAAGAGCAGTGGTTTGTGGAGAAATATTTGTTGTATTTGCCTTTGGATTGAGAAAATTGGGAAAGAAGGCACTCTACTTTAATGGTTACCTTTC
>JAYSYX010000006.1:0-2421 GCA_043727235.1 Bacteroidota bacterium | reverse complement strand
TGCATGGCTAATAGATTGTGTACTTGTGGCCTTCGCGGGGTATTTTATCGGCTTTATAATTGGTATAAATATATTTAAAGAATCATGGGGGATTATTTGGTTCGACAATATATTGACCATGGTTTATTTTATTGTGATGGAAGGAGGAAATTCGCAGGCTACTTTTGGAAAGAAATTACTCAATATTAAAGTATGCGGATTAAAAGGAGAGCCTATTAATTACAAAAAAGCCTTTATCAGAAATATTTGTAAAATAATTTCTGCACTCATTATTGGAATTGGTTTTATTATGATCCTTTTCACTGATAAAAAACAAGGTCTCCACGATTTGATCGCGCAAGCAAATGTGGTTGAAGGTAATTGATAATTGATAATTGTGAATGTGTTCCAGCATTGATATTTCTTCCTCCGTAATAGGCGTTTAAGCTTTGTGAGTGGTGAATAGTGAATAGTGAGTATGCTTCAACTTGGAAAAAAGTTTAAATTCTAAATCCATGGCTCTAATGTTAAACATATCCGTACTCACGATTCACGGTTCACGATTCACGAAATAAGTTGCTTCGGGCAGGATTAAAACTTTTATTTCAGTTAAAGCTTTGTAAGTGGTGAATAGTGAGTAGTGATCGACGAAGGAGATAAACTACATGTGTCAACTTCAAGTCATATCAAAATAGATTGCAATGCGATGACACAGCGCTTTTTACATACTATTACTTTTGGAGTATTAAATAACTAAAAAAAGCGACACATGAAAAAAATTACTGTTATGTTATTAATGCTTTCTGCAACATTTTATTGCAAGGCACAAAATGAAGGAGAAATTACAGGTAAGGTATTGGATGAACAAACAAACGAAGCTCTTCCTGGCGCCCACATGATTTTAAAAAGTGGTGACCAAAAGGTTATGGAAGTTGCCACCAACGACAATGGAATTTATGTATTCAAACCGGTCAAACCGGGCATTTATGATATTTCAATAATTTATATCGGATATGATACAACAAGGTATCTTAGTTTAAAAGTAAATTCCAATGGAATTAATTACCAGGATTTTATTATAGCTCCGGGAATAAAATTAGATCCATTCACCGTAAGACCATCTTTGGTTGATGATCAAGTACCTGGTGAAGTTACAGAGTTTGATGCAGACGATATTGATAATATGGCGGTAAGTAGTCCTGTAGAAGTTGCTGTTCAGGCGCCAAAAGTTTTACAAAATGAAAGAACAGGTGGACTATTTCTTGGTGGTTCAAGGGAAGATGCAACAATGTATGTTGTTGATGGAGTAAAAGTTATGGGTAGTTTATACGTTCCTATGAACTCTATCGAATCTATATCTGTATTAACAGGAGGAATACCTGCAAATTATGGAGATTTTACAGGTGGAATTATTGAAATTACTACTAAGGGATACGCGGGAATATTTTAATGAGTTATGAGTAATGATTGGAAAATCGATGGATTGATAATTCCAGTCCTTCCAGGAAGATAAAATTTAAGATGTAGAAATAAGAGTATGATCTGAGCAGAGTTAAAACTCATTACTCATAACTCATCACTCATTTAATGGGTGTTGAGAATACTTCGATTAAAAGTGAGACTCCCACTTTTTCAGGGGAAGTCTCACTGAATGATTGCTGAGTAATGAGTTTGATCCCAGTAGATTAAAACTTTCGAATCAGAGGTGAGTGGTGAGTAGTGAGTTTGCTTCGACTTGAAAAACAGTTTAAGTTCTAAATCGAGAGCTCCAATGGTAAGCAGAGCGGACTCACGATTGACGATTCACGGTTCACGATTCTCGTTACCGATCAGGCCGGCGCCCTCCCATGGTGCCGGTCTTTTATTTTGCGAATTAAAGGAAGCTTCGTAAATTTATATCCTCAATTCAAAAAAAAATGAAAAGATATTTTCTCCTTATTTTAATGTTAGCCGGTACACTTTTACTCTATCAGTACAAATATTTATCATCCACCGAAGAAATTGTTGGTGAAAAAAATGAAGAACAAAGAATCGACGATTGGCTTTATGAGCAAAAAGCATTTCCATATGACAAAACCGATAGAGTTGCGCAGCGCAAAGCAGTTCAGTCTGCACTAGCTCAAAGATTAAAAAATAAAAATGCTAAAACAACCGATATTGAAGACTGGAATTTTATCGGTCCAGTAACAATTGGCGGAAGAATTTTGGATATTGATTGTCCTGCCGGTAATGATAATACCGTATATGTAGGTACTGCATCCGGCGGAGTATTAAAATCATACGACCGTGGTGCAACCTGGATTAATATTTTTGATGATAATTCCACGCTTTCTATTGGCGATATTGTAATTGATAAAGTGGATACAAATATTGTATACGTTGGTACCGGTGAACCGGGAAACGGAACCGGTTCTGTTACTTATGATGGAAATGGAATTTATA
>JAYSYX010000005.1:0-2423 GCA_043727235.1 Bacteroidota bacterium | reverse complement strand
GTAAAATATCTATTCTGTTTCCAGCAGCTGCAATTAAATTTTTAATTAATTCTGTCCCGAGTAAAACGGAAGGTTGTTGCCCCGAAGTTAAAACTCTTTTAAATCCACAAATAATTGCATCTTCCAATGCAACAAATGGATCTGTAGTAAGATCAAATGCGCGTTGTAAAGTGCAGTGCATAGGTGATGCTAATTCAACCAATTCTTTATTTCTGGGAATGTCTAAGGTCCCGTTTTTATTAATTATTCCGAAAATAACATTCTTAACACCCAGTTCTTTGTTGTGCAGGATATCATTTTTCATCACTTTGAACTCTGCATCCGAATAAATAAAATTACCTCCCCTTGGTCGTATCATTACCACCACATTTTCAGGGTCAAAATATTTAAAGGTTGCCGTTATTGTTGCATGAGATGGTGTAATTCCTCCTTCCAGATAAGAAGCACATAACTCAAGTCTGTCAGCTCCTCCCTTTATAGCAGAAAGAACATCTTGTATGCTGAAAACACAAATTTCTAATTTCATTTTGGGAATTTTCAATAGTCAGTGATCAATCGTCTGCGGAATAAATTGGCATTAAAAATTCTCTTTCATTTAATTCATAAAACAAAGCGGAAATAATTAATTATTTATTTCTTGTGTGATTTATTTCCAGCCTATTGCACACTCACATTACACTTGTCATCAACAAATTAATATCCGTATACTTCAATTCCATTTTTTGTGCAATGTATTGATTGGTGAGATATCCTTTGTAAACGTAAACACCGTGACGAACACCTTCAAGAATTCTAATTAAATTATCAAGGCCTCCATATTCATTAAATTGCATTAATGTACTCGAAGCAATATTACTGATTGCATAACTTGCTGTTCGTGGTACACGTGATGCAATATTGGGAACACAATAGTGAATTACATCGTGTTTAATAAAGGTCGGATCATTATGGGTGGTAACTTCACTGGTTTCAATACATCCGCCCTGATCTATACTTACATCAATAATTACAGATCCCGGTTTCATTTCCATAACCATACTTTCAGTTACGATAACAGGAGTTCTTCCGCCTTCCGAATGTATAGCTCCAACAACTACGTCTGCAAGTCGTATATCATTCAATAATCTGCGGTTATTAATTACGGAAGTGTAAAAACGTTCTCCGATATTATTTTGTAAACGCGATAATTTATAAACGTTATTATCGTAAATTTTTACTGCTGCCCCTAAACCCAATGCTGCACGGGTTGCAAATTCGCCAACAACGCCTGCGCCGAGAATTAAAACCTGTGTGGGTGGAATTCCGGATAATCCTCCCAATAAATATCCTCTTCCGTTTTTTGCATCTGCCAATAATTCGCTGGCAATTAAAATGGAACTGCTTCCCGCAATTTCGCTCATGCAACGTACAAATGCGTAGGTATTACTTTCATCTTTTATATATTCAAACGCGAGAGCCGTAACTTGTTTTTTCATTAATTCGTTGATCACCTCACGTTTTAATGTTGGCAGGTGCAATGGAGTAATGATGGTTTGATTGTGTTTAATTAATTCCATTTCATCCAATGCCGGCGGAGCTACTTTTAAAATGATATCCGCATCATACACTTGTTTTCTGTCGTAAACTACCTGAGCACCGGCATCGCTGTAATCTTTATCACTAAAACGCGCACCATCACCTGCTTTACTTTCGATAACGATTTTATGGCCCTGCGCAATTAATGTCTCCACACTGTCAGGAGTCAGAGGAACCCGGTTTTCCTGAAAGGCATTTTCTTTGGGTATTCCGATATATAAACGCTGCTTTTTTACTTCAATATCAGCATATTTTTCCAATGTTTGCATGCCTGCAGCAGCAGCCAACTCGCTCAATAACGATTTATGTGTTTGCTCACTCATGATCCTAAGGTAATGATTCTTTTTTGATTTGGGTCTGATTCAATATAGACACTTGCCCATAACTCTTTATCCATCAACGGTTCCAACAACTCCGGCCATTCCACGAACATATAATTTGCACTGTCCAGATATTCTTCAATTCCTATTCCAAGCAGTTCCTCTATTGATTTTATTCGATACAGATCGAAATGAAATATTTTTTCCGTTCCTCTATATTCATTTACAATGGCAAAGGTAGGAGAGGAGGTATTTTCTTCCACTTCCAAATGCAAACATATCTCCTTTATCAGCGTAGTTTTCCCTGCACCCATTTCCCCATAAAATGCGATCTTTTTTTTGGGGGAAATAGAAGTAATCATTGACTTTGCAATTTCTTTTAGTTCATAAACGTCGCTTGCTTCCCATTGGGTGATCATCGGGCAAAGATAGATTTTATTTGGGCAAAAGATTCATAGTAATTTATTAATTATCTTTACAATTGTTTGTTGGAATAAAATGAGATTTGTTTCAATGGTTTATGTTAAC
>JAYSYX010000004.1:0-2424 GCA_043727235.1 Bacteroidota bacterium | reverse complement strand
CTTTATTTAGATTTTATAACTCTGTGTATTGTTTTGTATATTTTGGGAATTATGGGAATAAAAAACCCCTTTTAAAAAAAGTATAAACTTTAATTTACTATTGTATTAGCCATACCTGTTTTTAATTATGGTTCAGTTTACTAATTAATTGGATATTCTCTATATGGTTCAATTGTTGTTTTGATAATGTATGCTTTTATTCAACAAATCAAAATAAATTTCAATGAGGAGTTCTTTTACCATTTCTACTGCTGTTGCCTTGTTTTTGGTTTATGCATTATCCTCATGCGATACTCGCAACAACTCAGATTATAATGAAAGTAAAGAAGATAGTGTTAATTACTCACAGAAAAAAATAAATAGTATGGACATACCTGAACTTATTCCAACGAATCCAAAACCAAATTGGGCACCCGGCATTGATGACAACATGCAAGTTGTAATAGAACAGCTTGCCGCCTATGGTGACCCTCCTCTGGAAACTTTATCAGCTAACGAGGCAAGAAATCAGCATACTCCTACGCATGCTGTTATGGACGTGATGAAACGCAATAATATTCCAGTATCTGCAATAATTGTAGATACTGTGGGTAAAGACATTCCTGTTGAAGGAGGAAAGATTCACGCAAGAATTTATACACCTAAGAATGGAAATGGACCGCACCCATTAATTGTATATTATCACGGAGGTGGCTGGGTAATAGCAGACCTAGATACTTATGATGCTTCCGCAAAGGGGCTGGCTGAACAAACTGGCGCAGTGGTTGTATCTGTTCATTATAGACAGGGACCCGAACATAAATTTCCTACTGCACACAATGATGCTTTCGCTGCATATAAATGGGCCCTGGAAAATGCCGCTTCTTTAAATGCAGATCCGAAGATGGTTGCTGTGGCCGGAGAAAGTGCAGGTGGCAATCTAGCCTGTAATGTCAGCATTATGGCAAGAGATAAAAATATCACTATGCCACTTCATCAGTTATTGGTTTATCCGGTTGCCAATAGCGATATGAATTCAGAGAGCTATCAACAATGGGGAAATGCAAAACCATTGACCAAACCACTGATTGAATGGATGTTAAAAAACTATTTGGGCAACCCAATCGAAGCTTTTGATCCACGCATTTCGCTGGTTAAGGCAAATTTGAAAGGGCTTCCATCAACAACAATCATAGCTGCCGAAATTGATTTGTTGCAAACCGAAGGTAAATTGCTGGCTGAGAAATTAAAGGAAGCAGGAGTAGAAGTAAATTATAAATTATATACCGGAGTAACACATGAATTTTTTGGTATGGCTTCTGTACTTGAGCAAGCAAAGGAAGCCCAATCACTTAGTTCTAAAAATCTTAAAAATGCTTTTATTAAATAACTAGAGTAACATAGAATCTTGTCGATAAATTAAATTTGTAAATTCTCAACCTTTAAATTGCTCGAAATCCACTTAATTACTTTAATGGCTTGTTGATCATTCGTCTCAAGGATTTTCAGTCTTTTTCTAATTGCCGGTATCAACTTGTCAATCATACTCCAATTCTAACTTATAATATCCATCTCTTTTCACTGAATAAGCCGGTATCTCCATCCTTCCAAATTGTTTAACCCAATAATTATTACTTTTCCAGCAGTTGTTATTATCGATCTGAAGTCCAAGCAGGGTTCTTGTCACCTATAAAAATTTAAACTGACAAAACCCTGCGGCTTGATGTGGGGTAAGTCTTAGGCATTAGATATATTATAATAATCCAAATAGTTGTTTATCTCATAAATTCCCTGTTCACCTGTATCATAATATTTTGCGGAGGAATGTATATAATCACTGGCATTTTTTACCAATCCAGCCTTTACCGGATTATTGTGCATATAGTTTAATTTTTGTTGGATGAATTTAGTTGTGAAACATTCTTTACAATCAAATGATACTTCAAATACCTTATGAATAGAACCCTTTTTCTTTTCAATATTGTTTACGCCATCCTCTAAAATATTCAATAGTTCAACAAGTTTCAATTTCTTTAATCGTTTAATTATCTCATATGCTCTAAATCGTTTTCCCTCTGCAATTAATCTGTTTATCGTCCTGCTGTGATTGCTTAATTTAATAAGCGCATGTAAGTGATTAGGCATTATTACATAACCTAATATAAAATTTTCTTCCTTTTTTAGTAGGTCAAACCATTTGTATATGTCATCATATAGGTTAGTTTTTTCAAAAAGAGGTAACCATTTGTAACAGGTAAATGTGACAAAATAACTGGTATTAATTTCTTTATGTGTTCGTTTTACTGCCATGTTGCATGAGTATGGTTATCCCAAACCTTCGCAGGGTTTTGCCGGATTAATTATTTTTAAGGAGGCAAGAACCCTGCTCGGACTTTTGCCGGATTAATTATTTTTAAGGAGGCAAGAACCCTGCTCGGACTTTTG
>JAYSYX010000003.1:0-17047 GCA_043727235.1 Bacteroidota bacterium | reverse complement strand
CACCACCTACATCAATGTATAAATAATATTCGTTGGGTTCCATACCAGCTTGTTCCAATGGTAATTCCATGATCGTTTTTCCTTCCGAATCACCTGTTATCACTTCAATTTGCATTCCTGTTGCACTTTTTACACGCGCAATAATTTCAGCGCTGTTTTTTGCTTCGCGCATAGCAGAAGTAGCAACAACCTTATAATCTATCACTTTATGAATGTCAATTATATGTTTCATAGCGATCATCGTCTTGATCACCATTTCCACCTTTTCTTCCGAAATTACGCCATCCAGAAATGCATCTTCGCCTAAGCGCACAGGTATTCGTATCATGGAGTCTTTATGAAAAACAGGTCCTTTTTGCGTTTCATACACATTCTCTATCAATAATCGTATTGCGTTACTTCCTATATCTATTGCAGCAAATTTCATCCTTCTTAATTGGTATTTATTAATACTTTTATTTTATTGTCCTGGTGTCGTACAAATTTTTAAAATAGGCATAAATAGCATTCTGACTTTGAACAAGTTTTTCATTCTTTTTCGGAACTATATATTCATTTAAATGCCCATGTGTTAATGTTCGTGCCTTAACGTTATCGCTCCATTGTATTTCCAGTATTTCCTTGAGTTGTTTGCGAACATCTTTATCAAGCATATTACTTAATACCTCTATTCGGAAATCAATATTTCGTTCCATTAGATCTGCTGATCCTATATAGATCTCTTCCTTGCCATTGTTATGGAAACAAAATATACGCGGATGTTCTAAAAAACGATCTAAAATACTGATAGCCTCAATATTTTCACTCAACCCTGGAACACCCGGCACAAGTGAGCAGATGCCTCTTACAATTAGTCTAATTTCCACACCGGCCACACTGGCTTCATACAATTTTTTTATGATCTCCTTATCAACCAGATTATTTATCTTAAAAAACAAATGTGCCGATTTTCCTTCTTTAGCATTTTTTATTTCTCTCCCGATCAGCTGTTTTAATTTTAACCGCATATTAATAGGAGCCAACATAAGATTTTTATATTTGCTCATTTCAAACCGGTTATTAAAAAATTCAAATATCTTTTTTACCTCCTTGGTGATCTCCGGTTTTGAGGTAAGCAGGAAAAAATCGGTGTACAATCGCGCTGTATTTTCATTAAAATTTCCTGTTCCAATAATGGAATAGTGAACGTTTTTTCCCTCATGCAAATGTGTTATCAGGCATAGTTTAGCATGAACTTTCAGGTTATTTACTCCAAACAAAACTGTAACTCCTTCCTCCTGCAATTTATTTGCCCAGAATATATTATTTTCTTCGTCAAATCTTGCCTGTAATTCCATGATAACCGTAACCTGTTTGCCATTTCGTGCTGCATTTATCAGGCTCATTACCACACTCGAATTTTTTGCAACGCGATATAGCGTCATACTGATACTGGTTACATTCGGATTTATGGCAACTTCGCGAAGCAGGTCAATTATATGATGAAAACTCTGATAAGGAAAATGCAATAATATATCGCGTTGCCGAAGTACACTTGTAATACTTGAGTTGGTATTTAATAATGGATGATGAACCGGTGGTAATTTTTCGTATCGCAAGTCAAACCTGTTCAGATCGGGAAAGTTGATAAAATCTTTAAAATTGTGGTAACGCGCTCCTGGTATTATTGCATCATGGCGCTGCAATTTCATTTTTTTTGCAAAGAACTGCAACATTTCTTCCGGCATTTCCGCATCATAAATAAATCGTGTTGTTTCTCCCTTGGTTCTTCGTTTTACACTTTTTTGTATTATCTCCAAAACACTTTGTGAGAGATCAGGGTGAAAATCCAATTCCGCATCACGTGTTATTTTAATGGTATACGCTTCAATTTTATCGTAATTAAAAATGTAATAAATGGAGTCAAGATTATATCTTATGATATCATCCAACAAAATAATAAATTGTTTTTCACCGTCGTCAGGTAAAACAAAAAAACGCGACGGTTCCCCATCCGGCACTTCAATTAAAGAATAACGCGTTGCATTAGGTTTATCCTTTTTTATCATCCTTACTGCAAGATAAATTGTTTTATCATTCAGTAAGGGTATTTTTTTTGCATTGTCCAACATGATAGGAAATAATCGCTGGTGCACCTTTTCATTAAAATAATGCCTGATTATTTCTCCCTGCTGACTATTTACTTCGCGTTCATTTAAAATAAATATTTTGTGTTTCTTTAAATCCTCCAGAATTTTAAGATATGCATTATCAAATCTGTTCTTTAAAACAAGTACTTTTTTCTGAATTTGATTGAGGATCTTCGATGGATTGTTATCAAATAATTTCAGGGTTGATTTTTCCAATTTTACCATTCGGCGGAGTACAGCTACCCTCACACGGAAGAGTTCATCCTGATTATTGGAAAATATTCCTAAAAACCGGATACGCTCATTCAAGGGAACACGATTATCTTCCGCCTCCTGCAAAACGCGCTCATTAAACGATAACCAGCTCAGATCCCGGTTAATAAATTTCAGTTTCAACCCCTTTATTTTACTTTTCGACATACCCTATACTATTGAAATATAGGGCAAAATTAAACTTTGGCTAAAATACTTTCGCAAAAATGATAGGGTACCATCAATTTGATTAATTAATTGTTAATTAATTTTTACCTAACAAATCGAGTGATGGTGGCATTTCCGTAATTTTGCGACATGGATCAGGATAAATATGCTTTAAGGGGAGTTTCTTCACAAAAAGAGGAAGTGCACAAGGCAATTCAACATTTAGATAAGGGATTGTTTCCTATGGCTTTTTGCAAGATACTTCCTGATTTTATCGGAGGTGATGCGGAGAGTTGCAATGTAATGCATGCAGATACCGCCGGCACAAAAACGGCTCTGGCCTATATCTACTGGAAAGAAACGGGCGATCTGAACGTTTGGAAGGGCATTGCTCAGGATGCCTTGGTGATGAATCTCGACGATATGGCCTGTGTTGGAATTACAGATAATATTATTATTTCCTCCACCATTGGACGAAATAAAAGTCTTATAACCGGCGATGTGATCGGTGCAGTAATAAATGGCACAATGGATTTTTTGTTATCCATGCAGGATAATGGTGTTTTTATTCACCATGCAGGTGGTGAGACCGCCGATGTAGGTGATATTGTAAGAACCATTGATGTTGGGATCACTGCCTTTGGAAGAATAAAAAAAAGTGACCTGATCATTAATGATATCAATCCCGGGAATGT
Organism: Bacteroidota bacterium; assembly: GCA_043727235.1. Lineage (GTDB taxonomy): Bacteria > Bacteroidota > Bacteroidia > Chitinophagales > BACL12 > UBA7236. The sequence continues at coordinate 13,803 of JAYSYX010000003.1, read as the reverse complement.
AATTGTAGCTCTTGCAAGTTATGGAAAAGCAACCTACGAACAGGAATATAACGGCGGAATGGGGAGTAATGGACTCACAAGTGCTCGTCACGATGTTTTTTCAAAAATATATGCGGAAAAATATCCCGAAAGTTTTAATCCTGCAATTCCTGATGAAGTTGTTTATACCGGAAAAAAAATTGTTACGGAGAATATATCAATAGGAAAAATAAATACTGATATTGGAAAATTAGTGCTCTCTCCTACCCGCACTTATTTACCTGTTATAAAATCAATATTGGATCTGTATCGAAAAAATATATCAGGAATAATTCATTGCAGTGGTGGCGGTCAGACCAAGGTATTGCATTTTATAAATGATGTTCATATAATTAAAAATAATTTATTTCCTGTTCCGCCATTATTTCAACTTATTCAGGAAGAATCAAAAACAGATTGGAAAGAAATGTTCCGCGTATTTAATATGGGTCACCGTTTAGAATTCTACACCGACGAAAAAACCGCAGAAGAAATAATCGCAATTTCAAAACAATTTAATATTGATGCACAAATAATTGGTTACGTAGAAACAGCTCAGAAAAAACGCGTTACCATTAAAAGCGAATACGGCGAGTTTGAATATTGAGTTCTGACATGTACTAGATCTCCTGCGTCGATCAGTACATGTTTCAGTTCAGAGTTCTGTGTTCTGAGTTCTGTGTTCTATGTTCTGGGTTAGCAAAAGTTTACAGGGTTTCAAAAGTTCCTGGGTTGAGATCCGATTAATGTTTTTTATTTTTTGATTGTTATTTATTATTACACCGGGATTCCAGTGCAGGCGTTAATCTTCATTCTTTTATTCCTTCATTCTTTCCTTCTTTCATTCTTTCATTCCTTCATTCCTTCATTCTTTCATTCCCTTATTTTTTCCCCTTCACACGCTTCAAAAAAAAATGCGCCGGAATTTTCATCCCGACGCATTTTTAATTTTAATTAATTTAATTATCTAGTGATCACTAAATTTTTATTGAATTCTTTATTTCCTGCAAGTATATTAACTAAATAAATACCGCCGGAAATTTGATTGTCAAGAGTAATTTGTTCAAATAATTTACCACTTACAACTTCAGCAGTTGTTTCAAATACAACTTCGCCTGTGATATTATAAATTCTGATAATTGCAGTTTCTGAAGCAGCATTTGCAACAATCAAATCAATATTAAAGGTTTGTGAAGTTGGATTAGGATAAATATTTAAAATATCTGCATTATCAGTGGCCATATCTTCACGACACGAGGTAACTGACATGGAAGCAGTATTTCTTGAACAACCGAATGCATTGGTAATATTACAATAATAACTTCCCGGAGAAGTTGCAATATGCGACCATGCAGTTGCACCACCTATTGGTAAACCACCAAGATACCATTGGTAGGTATATGATGCATCGTAACTCGCTTTTAACTTTACAGTAGTACATAAACTTGTGCCGTTAGGAGCTGAGATATTTGCATTTGGCTGTGGGTTTGTATTCAACAAGGTATAATCCGAAAGATCGAAACAACCTGATGGTGCATTTACCTGAACATTATAATATGCAGGTTTATCGGTGCTATAAGTAGTTCCAACAGCGCCTGGAATTGCGTTGTCATTTTTAAACCACTGATAAGTGCAACCTGCACAAGGTTCAACAGAGAACATTAAAGGTTCGTTCTTACAAGTAACAACGGTTCCTGTTGGAGCAATTACGGCAGTTACAGATCCCTCATCAATTTCACCATCGCAGTTGTCATCAACTCCATTGGAGCAAACTTCTGCAGTACCCGGATTAACGGACGCATCGGTATCATCGCAATCGTCTGCATTGTCTACATATCCTCCCGGAGGCGAACAAGAGTTCACCGAAACAGCACCATCACCAAAACCATCGCCATCAGCATCAGCAAACCAGGTAGAAACTCCAATAACTCCAGGATCGGCATCATCAACCAATCCGTTACAATTGTCGTCATATCCATTACAAACTTCAGTAGCAGTAGGATTAATTGCAGCATTTGTATCATCGCAATCGTCAAAATTACCTACATAACCAACGGGTGCCAAACCATCACATACAGAAACAGTATTTAAAGGATCACCATATGAATCACTATCTGTATCAGCATAAAATATTGAGAATGAAGTAGTTGTAGTAACATCAACAGTATATGTCCCAGTATTGGTACTATATCCTTCAACAACAATATAGTAAGTAGAACCTGCTGTCATAGTTATTGAGTCACTTGATTTAAGATCCGCCGCAGGGCAACCATCATCATCAGATTGAAGTAAAGCTCCCGCTGCATCTAAAATATGAATGTATGTATCATTTAAGGTTCCAGTGCTTGCGCATGTTTGAACCCTCATAACACCATTACAAGTTGCTACAACTTGATAATAAACATCGGGAGAAGTTTGACCGTAGTTATTTGTCCAGCAGTTTGCTGCCAAATTATCACCGGTAAGAACTGCTGGAATAGAAGGAACGATGATTGGATTAGCAAAAATATCACCGGTAGGTGAAGTGGTAACAGTTATTGCGCAACTGTTTGTATATGCGGAAAGTCCACTTGGAGTGCAAGTAACCTTACATCTGTAATAAATGTTAGCAGGTAAAGCAGGGTATAGATATGAAGCAGTTGTTGCTCCGGTTCCTCCTACTGCATTTGCCCATGCATCACCCACACCATTATCATCAGATTCTTCCCATTGAAAAGCAATACCGGTTGCTGCCGTATATCCGCTTACTGAAAGAGGAACAGCGGCTCCCGCTCCTGAACACGCAGTTCCGGTAGTTGGAATAGTACCGGCTGTTGGAGTTCCTGTACAACCACTAGGTGGTGAAAACCGATAGATCTGTCCGGTTGCAGGCTTCGTGTTTAAAGAAAAATATTCAGTAGTAGAACTTGCAAGTGGTGCAACACCGGTGCCATCAAGAGATAAAAAATTTCCGGTTCCAGTGGTTGCTCCCGCTATACCAATAGATGCAGAACCCGAAACAATTGCACCAGCCTCTTGCTGATATACAAATTCAATAATGTTGGAACCCTCGTATAACTTACATTGAAAGGAAATTACACCGGTAACAGTGGTATAATTCCATTGCCAGTTCTTACATTCAAATGTAAATACCCTGTTAGGTGTAACCCCTGAAGTCTGATAACTAGCTGCACCACCATTTGCGGTTGTACCGTCAATATCATCCCATAGCGGAGCTAATAAAGGTCTGATTGTAGTTGCACTCAGATCCAGATCATTTGTAAGATTGTTTGTGGTAGCTGCTGTATTAAAGGTCATCCAACCATTGGACGACATCTTTATAGCAGTATAGCCAATACCGTTAAAAGTAAAGGTGAACGGCAGCGTAATTGCTGCTGATAATGCATCATCTACCTGAATGGAAGTAACTGCAGTTCCACCTACCAGTGGAGTGTAGGTACCACCTACAGCAGTAAAAGCATAAGCGCCAACCTGCGCATTAACTTGCGTAAAGGTAAGCATAATCAAACTTAACACCATTAATTTAATGGTTCGAAATAGCGTACAGGAATACCCGTACAATGTGTAATGTAACTTCATAGTACTTTTTAGTTTTAAAGTGAATTTAGAGTCGAACTGTGAAAAATCGATTAAATGTAGGAATCTTGAAAATGAAAAACAAAAATAATTTCAGGAAAAATTTTCATAACATGTTTTACACATTTAAATAAAATGAATATTATAAACTTTAAAAGCATTTCAGCATTTTATTAGCTTTTATCTAAAATAAAAATACTTTAAAAAATGTTGCGAGTAATTAGAATTTCAGGTGATTTACTATATTTGAAATGTTTTTCAGCCTCTAAATGCGACGACTCTTAATTATTGGGCAATGTATTATTTTGATATTAACCGTACAAACCACTGTGTTTGCGCAGGGTGAGGTTGGTATTGGCACTATTACGCCTCAGGAAAAACTGGATGTAAATGGTGCTATCATCATTAGAAGCGAATCAACTGCAGGAGTTACAAACCCGGGAACGATACAATATAATACTACCGAAGGTTGGCATGAAGGATGGTTATCTTCTGGTGAATGGAGAAAACAGGAAAATGATTATGATTATTTAGCAGGTAATTACTCCAGCACGGGTTGTGGTTTAAGTGTTGTAAATACTTTTGGAACTTATATTACAACTACTACTGCTTTATCACCGTTCTATAGTTTGACTCAGGATAAAAAAATTCAATATCTTTTTACGGCAACGGAATTAACTGCTGCAGGATATTGCGCGGGGGATATTACGTCGATTGGTTTTAATGTAATTTCCATCGGTACAACTCCAACCTATAATTCATTTACGATAAAAGTAAAAAACACAGTTACAACAACATTAACTACAACATTTGAGACCGGAACGATAACTTCTTTCGGTCCATCAACAATTACAATTACCACCGGAACCAATACATTTAACTTTATAACACCATATCCCTGGGACGGAACAAGTAATTTAATATTTGAATTATGTTATGACAATACTACAACAGGTACTAATCCAACAATTGAATCCTCAACTAGTGCTTTAGGATATAATGCGACAACTTATAGAAATGCAACTTCATTTTTAGGAGGATGTAGTTTTTTAGCAAGTGCCACGACATCAACACAACGCCCCGTAATTAAAATAGGAGGTTCTACTTTCGGCACTTTTCTCACTGCAAATAATTACAATAAATTTAATAAAGGAATAGTAATTGGTTCACCTCTGATTCCGGCACCATATGAATTTCACGGCCCTGGAACCATAACAGGAGAAGCTATTTACGACGATAATACCTTGATAAGTGATTATGTCTTCGATCATTATTTTGATGGAAAAATAAAAGAAGAGGATGCAAAATTGCATGCAGATTACGAAATGTTTGCGTTGGAGGAAATGATTAAATTCATGATAGATGAAAGACACCTTCCCACAATAGCCGGAAGAGAGGAATGGATGAAAAACGGAAAATTTTCTGTTGGTGAATTAAGTACACAATTATGGACAACTGCAGAAACACAATCATTGTATTTGATCGAACTAAATTCCCGTCTTGATACACTTGAAGAACAGTTAAACAAATTAAATACGGAGAAATAATTTTTTGAAAAAAATATCAGGCATATTAATTATCCAATTTATTTTTTTTACTGCGCAGATCTACGCTCAGGGAGAGGTTGGTATTGGCACAAATACTCCGGCCGAAAAACTGGATATTAATGGCGCTATGATCGTTAGCGGAAATTCTGTTGCCGGAACCACAGTGCCGGGAACTATCGAATATAATTCAGCAACTGGTTTTCACGATGGATATATGTCTTCGGGATTATGGGCTCCAATCGAAAATTATAATTATTATTTATTCAACGGAGATTATACTTCTCTTTCCTGTGGATTTATTTCAACCGTAAATATTGGAGCCGTAACAGGAACAAGTACGGGTGCAAATGAAACACCTTTCGCTACACAATATTCTGAAAAACGGGCACAATATTTATACAAGGCTTCCGAATTTTTAGCATGGGGACTTTGTGCGGGAAATATTACAGAAGTTGCCTGGAATGTTATTAGTGTAGGATCACCGGGAGCCATAAATGGTTTTTACATTAGGATGAAACATACCAGCACTACAAATCTAACCGGAACTGTATGGGAATCATATTTACCCGCTGAAACTGTATTTGGTCCATCATCATTTTCAATAGTAACAGGATTAAATACTTTCGTTTTGACAACCCCATTTAACTGGGATGGAGCATCCAATGTATTGGTTGAGATCTGTTATGATAATTCATCGGGAGTTACCAACACGGGTGTTGAGTGGACCTCGCCTGTTGGATTCAATGGAACACGTTATGCTCAAGCATCTATTGGGCCACCTGGATGTGCAATCGTAGCTGCTTTAGGCGTTTCCACAGCACGTCCGGTTTTATATGTGACCGGAAATACTACAGGAGCCACAACAGGAATAGATGATTATATATATTACAATGAAGCCGTAGTAGTTGGCAATCCGGTTTTACCGGTACCATATATGCATCATGGTCCAGGTTCACTTACAGCTGAAGCTGTGTATGATGAAAATATTCAATTGAGTGATCATGTGTTCGATAACTATTTCGATGGTAAATTATCTGGGATGGATGCATTAAAATATCCCGACCATAAACAATTATCATTACCCGAGATGATTGAATTTATGGAGAATCAACGACATCTCCCCACAATAACAGGAAGAACAGATTGGAATAAAAAAGGAAGATCGTCCATAGGTAAAATTGCAACAGAACTTTGGGTAACCTATGAAACACAAGCTATTTATATTATGGAATTACATGAAAAAATAAATGACATGGAATCCATTATGAATATTGCACTTGATCCACTTGCAAATGCATACCGTGAGGAAATAAAATTGACAGAAACAGATGTAACATTAAGTGCAGAGGAAAAACAACAAAAAATAAATAAACTTTTAGAATTAATTAATTCACTGGAAAATAAATAACACAAAAAAAGAATGAAGTTATTCCGATATATTGTTTTATGTTCCGTTTTAATATTACCAATGTTATTAAATGCGCAAGGTAATGTTGGAATTGGCACATCAACACCTTTGGAAAAACTGGATGTAAATGGTGCTATAATTATTACCGGAGCAGGTGTTGCAGCAACACCAGTTCCAGGAACCATAAGATGGAATGCAACAGAGGGATGGCATGAAGGCAGAACATCAGTTCCCTCCTATGTGAAATTGGAAAATAGTGAGATTCAGGGGTTCGGCGATTATACAGCTTATTCAGGATGTACATCACCCGTAACGCTTGGTGTATTTGAAGCTTCAAACCCGGCTACCGGATATGGATTTCCTACTTACCTTGCAAGTCCTTTTAATACCTGGTGGGGTGGCGACAGAACACAACTTCTTTATCGCGCAGCAGAATTATCTGCGGCGGGTTTATGCGCAGGAAATATAAATATGGTGGGATTTATTGTTGTTGCTCCCGGTCCATTCACACTTGCAAATCTGGAAATTAAACTAAAGAATACGGCAACTAATACGCTTACTGCCTATGAAACCGGAATGACATCCCATTATACTTCTGCATTATATACATTAGTGACAGGTAATAATGATTATAATCTTGCTGTTCCTTTTGTTTGGGATGGCACTTCAAATGTTTGTGTTGAAGTTTGTTGGAATAATAATATTCTTGCACTTGGAGGAGGTTGTATTGTTCAATTGGATAATGGTTATGCATATAACACGGCCTATGGATATTATGCAGACCTTACCCCTACTATTTGCACCGGCGCATTTTCTCCAGCAGCGTCAACAGCCCGGCCGGTTACAAGATTTGGTACCTCCGGAGCATTAATTACCACAGGAGTAGATACCTACTATTCATTTAGTGATCCTATTGTGGTGGGTAATCCACTTTTATTTTATGGTGCTGATAATCGCGGGCCGGGAACTGTAACTGCAGAATCTGTATACGATGATAATTCTTTATTAAGTGATTATGTATTTGATGAATATTTCGACAGGGAAGTAAAAGAAAATGATCTGGAAAATTGTGAAGAATATCGCTATTTAACCATTTCTGAATTAGAGGAATTTGTTTCTCTTTACAGGCACTTACCAAATGTTGCAGGTCGTGACGAATGGAAAGAAAAAGGAAGTTTTTCTCTCGGCGAATTACTTACCGACCTTTGGGTGAGTGCAGAAGATCAGGCCCTTTACATTAAAGAGATATATGAACGTTCTGAATTAATTGAACAAGAACTAATAAAGAACAAGGCACTATTAATTAATAAACTAAATGAAAGTATCGATTTGATCAATAATGATATTTATTTATCTGCAGTTACCAAACAAAAGAAAACTGCAGAAATAGAATTGATGATCATTAAACTTAACAATTTATAACTATTAATTTATTTGATGAAATTAATTTCTTTCACATTACTTATTTTTTTATCAGGTTTAGCCTACACGCAAATTTATGTGGAAGGTAATACCACAGGTAAAGAAATTTATGTGGATGGAATTGCGGGCGGAATGCCGACTCTGTACGTAAACGGTGCAATTATTAATAGTGGTGGTGAAATGCAAAATGATGCGGGCGAAATTGAATTAACCGGCGATTGGGAAAATTATCCTCTCGTGGGTGGTTCTTATATCTCCAACGGAACAGAGAGATTTACAGGTGGTTCTGCACAAGTGATACGAGGAACAATGAACGGAATTGTAGGAACTACAAATCAATTTTACAATCTTAAAATTGATAAATCAGCACCGGGACAACTCGTTTCACTTCAGGCAAATGTAAATGTAAATTCAGCAGGCACCATTCAATTTGAATCCAATGGAATTATAAGAACAGATATAATTTCACATGGCAACAATGGATCCTTATATGGTTACGAATTATATTTAATTAATAACGCCGTTGCATCCATTTCAGGTTATGCAACAAGTGGTGCAAATAATTACATTGAAGGAAAATTCAGAAGAGGAGTTACCGGAACTGCAAATTATTATTATCCTGTTGGAATTCAATCTACATTTTTAGATGGTGAAGAGCCCTTCCAGATAAATACAACAGCTGCAACTACTTCTAATATTATAGGATATGTTCAACCCGGAACAATAAATCTTTTAGGGAAGGTAATGTATTGTGACATTGGAACTAATCCCGGAATTGTTGGCGCAACAATTCTCGATAATCCTTTTTCTCCCGCTGACGGAATATTGGATCAGCTTACCACAAATTGCCAACTATCTGTTGAGTGGTATGCATTGGGAAGTGCAGGAACTTATAATTATACAATAATTTCTGATCCGGGTCCGATCCTCGAAGCGGAATGTCCATTTTATGCATCTACCTGGTTAGGTGCATTGCGGTTTTTTGCAAATGATGGATACCCAAATAATATATTGGTAATGACCTCACCCCCACCCTTTCTCACACCGGGTTATGAAACTTGTCCGAATAATTACACCATTGCCGGAATAAACGCAACTATACCTCCATCAGTTTATAGAATTCACGGGATCGTGGATGGCACCGATGCTTTATTACCGGTGGAATTATTAAACTTTACCGGTAAGGTGACAGTAGAAGGTAATTTATTAAATTGGGTAACGGCCAACGAAAAAAACAGTAGTTATTTCAGTGTGGAAAGTTCAGCAGACGCAAAACAATTTTCACAAATTGGGGTTGTGAGTGCAGCAGGTAATTCGATCTCAGAAATTAATTATCAATTTCTCGATAAATATCCGTTGGCACAAACTACTTATTATCGTTTAAAAATGTTTGATCTGGATAATAACTTTAAATATTCCAATGTGATATCCCTTACTTCTGATTTAAATAATGCACTAACCATTTCACCAAATCCATCCTTTAATTATATCACTTTGTATTATAATGCAAATTTTAATGGGGAAGGAAATATCAATATTTATTCTGCTGATGGAATTTTATTAAAACAAATATCACAACAATTAGAAAAAGGCGTAAATCAAATTCTACTTAATATCTCCTCCTTTGCTCCCGGCACTTATATTGCCGAAATTATTGATGGCAACTCCGCCATTACAGACATTTTTATTAAACAATAATATTACAGATTTTATTGATTATCAAATTACCTTCACAAACCCGGAAATCCTCTGAAGTACGCTTTAAATCTTTTTGCAGAAGTTACTCTGTTCACATATAAGAAATTGGAAATAATTCCTGCAACTACTATCAGCATTCCGAAAATTGCAACAATATCATAACGCTCTTTAAAAATAAAATAACCGAATATCAAGGCAAACACCACTCCCAAATACGCCCAGTTTGCAATTGCTCCTGCTTTTTCCATTTGATATGCTTTTGTCATGTTTAATTGAGCGAATTGTGTAACTATTCCCACACCCAGAAGTAATATCCACTCCCACCCTTGTGGAGTTACCCAGTGTTGTACACAAAAAGGTGTAATTATCGGAATAGTAATCAGTGGCAAATAAAAAACCACAACAAGCGGATCAACAAAACCTGCCGTTTTCCTGAGTGCATTATATGCAAGTCCCGAAAAAGCTGCACCTAATACGCCTAATAATACCAGTGAGGTGTCATTATTTAATTCAATCCCATTTATAAAAACAATTCCGGTAAAAGAAAATGCGAAAAACAACCACTGTTTCCAGTTTACATGTTCACGCAATAAAAGAGATGCAAAAACAATAGTGAAAATGGGAGATAAATAAGCTACAGTTACAGCCGTTGCAAGAGGCAAATGTTTAATCGTATAAAAAAAGATCAATAAGGCTATCGAACCGGCCACTCCTCTGCCCACCATTACCATGCGATGACTATTTCCTAAAGGAGCAATATTGTTACGACGCATCAAATAAAATGTAATTACGAGCGTAATAACTGACCTGAATAATACAATTTCGTGAGATGGAATCCTTTCCAGCATCTTTACCATTACATTCATTAATGCAAAAAGAAAAGTGGAAGTGATCATGTAATAAATCGCGTATGTATGACTGTTTTTGCGATAATTGAACAAAATAAAGTTGGATTTTTTTCCCAAAGCAAAAATACAGAACCTGAATATGGAAAACTAAATAAATTATCACCATACATGCATAAGGTATAAACATTGCAGTATCAGAGCAAATTTGAGGTATACTGAGGATTTTGCACCCCCAAAAAAAAGAAGTAAAAAAACATTTTGGCAGGACTTATGCATACATAATGAGTTCTGCCTCCATAATTATCATAGGTTAAAAGTTGTTAAACTGAACCTTAATTGGCAATTTCATCGTTAATAGAAAAAATCAAATTAAATTTGAACTTAAATATCAAAAGAACACCCTTAAATTATGAATAAAATAAAAATTTCTCTTTTTGCGCTGGTTGTAACCGGCTTCCAAATTGGTTTTGCTCAACAAACCGCAATAACAACTGAAAAAGCTCCTGAATTGACCGAAGCTGAGGCGATGGAAAAATTTGAAAGATTTCTTTCCATTGTCGATGACAGGTATATGGATGATGTGAATGCCGGTAAATTGGTAGAAGATGCCATTGTAGAAGTATTGACAAAACTTGACCCCCATTCCGTTTATTTTACAGAAGAGGAGCTCAAAGAAGCAAATGAACCCTTAGAAGGCAATTTTGAAGGAGTTGGTATTCAATTCAACCTGTTAAATGATACAATTATCGTTGTTGGAGTGATTTCAGGTGGACCCAGTGAAAAGGTGGGATTGATGGCTGGTGATAAGATCGTAAAGATAAATGAGGAGGAAGTGGCAGGAATTGGAATGTCAAATAAAGGCGTAACCGATCGGTTACGCGGCAAAAAGGGAACTGATGTTACAGTTTTTATTGACAGAAGAGGAGCAAAAAAGACGCTTGAATTTAAGATAACAAGGGATGTTATTCCTCTATACAGCGTTGATGCCAAATATATGGCTGAACCGGAAACAGGATACATTCGCGTGAGTAAATTTGCTGCAACTACAACAGAAGAATTCAAATTAGCACTCAGCGAATTGAAAGTACAGGGAATGCAAAACCTCATTCTCGATCTACGAGGAAACGGAGGAGGATACCTTAATGCAGCAATTGATATGGCTAACGAATTTCTTCCTGCAAATAAATTAATAGTTTATACAGAAGGCAAAGCTTATCCTCGTCAGGATGCAAATTCAGTTGGTAACGGCACTATGTTGACCGGTAAAGTGATCGTGTTAATTGACGAAGGTTCTGCCTCAGCAAGTGAGATCGTTACCGGAGCACTTCAGGACTGGGATCGTGCCCTGGTTATTGGTAGAAGAAGTTTTGGGAAAGGATTGGTTCAACGTTCGTTTAACTTACCTGATGGTTCTGCCATGAGACTTACTGTATCGAGATATTATACCCCTTCCGGAAGATCTATCCAAAAATCGTATGAGGAAGGTGTGGATGCTTACCATAATGAATTAGGTGAACGATATCGCGATGGTGAATTGCTTGGAGATTCAGTGTATCATTATCCGGATTCTTTAACTTTTTATACCAGCGGTAAACGCGTGGTTTATGGCGGCGGTGGAATTATGCCTGATATTTATATCGCTTTGGATACCACATGGGCAACCGATTATTATGCAGAAGTTGTAGGAAAAGGAATAGTAAATCAATTCGCTCTCACCTATGTAAATAATAACAGAGATGCACTAACCAAAGAATATGCAAATGCAATGGAATTCAATAAAGAATTTGTTGTAAATGAAAAGTTGTGGCAACAATTTTTTGATTACGCAGCAGCCGATAGTGTTGTGAAAGATGAGGCGGATTTTGCATTATGTGAAGATAAACTTTCAACAGTAATAAAAGCAGTTATTGCACGCGATCTATTTAATTTCGAAGCATATTGGATCGTGGTAAACTCAAGCGATGAAGCATATCTTAAAGCATTGAGTTCATTGAAAGATCAGACCTTCCAAAAAATGAAAATAGCGGGAAAATAAATTCCTGTATAAATTAAATACGCCTTTGTTAATTTGCCTGATGATGTGGCATCTCAACAAAGGCGTTTATTTTTCTGCCTTGCATTTAATTAAAATCCTGCTTTAATTCCAATTTTTTAATTGCATCCTCCAGTGTTTGTTTCACTTGCGGATTCGGATTTAAATTCAAGCCGGCTTTTGCATATTTCACTGCATTATTATAATCACCATTTGCTGAATACCCTCTTGCCAATCCGAGATTCGTAACATAGTCATTTGGATATTTTTTATAATTCACCAAAAATATTTCAAGAGCTTCCTTGTTTCTTTTTTGTGCCTGCAATCCTCTTGCATAATAATGAATATCCATCATAGAGGCTGAAGGATCATTAATAGCAACCAACATAATACTATCACTTTGTGAAACTTTTCCCAATGCCCTTAAAACGCCGGCCTTACAGGAATAACTTGTAAAATTCTTTCTTCCAAAAAAAGGTTCTTCAATGGCATAATTTGCCCAGGTTAATGCCTCATTTAAATTCCTATTGTTTTGCACACAATAATTTGCGGCATTCACCCAAGCCAAATAATCAAATCCTATCTCCCCTTTTAATTCGTTGCGCATTGTATTAATATATATTTCAACAATATCTTCCACCGAAAATCTTATCGGCACTTTTAAATTTTCCCATTCCAATGCAACAACAGAACTTGAAGGTTGCCGGTCAATAAATTCATAATTGAGCCATTCGTGATAATTATTTTTTTCAGGTTTAACACTTACCCTTAATACATCGTCCTTTGGCTCATAAAAAAAACTTCCCCATGAAGTGGAATTTGATGAAAATATAACAGTCCATTCATCAGATCCGGGAATAAAATGTAAACCATATTTTCCGGATTTTATTTTTTTTCCCTCAACAAGAATATCATGAGAGAATTCTATCGTGGTATTTTCATTTGCACCACCACGCCAGGGAGATGGATTCTGCGCTGTTGATAACCCAAATTGTTGATTCGACATTCCATAAGGCACCAACTCTCCCCAAATATGACCAGTTCTGTCCTCACCATTTGGTCCTAGTACATTGGGCGATGAATATTTAATTGTGACAGCAACTAATCCCATAAATTGTGTGACACTCGATTTTTGATTGTCGCCACTCGGTGGTGCACTGAGCTGAGCGTTTAATTTAATATTAATTGAAATCAGGGCTAACAATACCAGGCTGAAATGTATAGTTTTATGCATAAAATATATTTTGAGATAAA
>JAYSYX010000002.1:0-2430 GCA_043727235.1 Bacteroidota bacterium | reverse complement strand
GCTAATGCAGGACAAGGATTAAACTGGGGTTCCAAATCATGGGTTTGAATTCGATTTATTCCCGGTTCTAAATATTCCGGTTGATCGGCCCACCAACTTTCTGCATTCAGATCGTTGCATAAACCTGAATAAGGATCAACCAGATTATCATCACCATCAAATAATTCAAAATGTAAATGCGGCGCAGTAGAATTTCCGGAGCTACCAACCAATCCTAAATATTCACCGGTCACCACCATATCGCCCAAACCTTTATCTGTTAGTGATCCATTTTTCATGTGACCATACCATGCAGTGGAGCCATCATCATGACGAACAAAAATTGCATTCCACACACCGGGATTAAAAGAGCAATTCTGATCAAATCCACCATCTGTTTTTGCCACTATCATTCCGGGTGCCGATGCAATTATTTTTACTGCACCATCCGCCATCATATTCCATTCAAAAGGCCATAAAACATAATCAATACCCTGATGATTATACCCTGTTTCTGTATCATAAGACCGACCACCACAATTGTAATCTGTAATTATATTTGGGTAGGCTTCATTGTGATCGACATAGTTATAAATGGTAAAAAAATTATATCCGGTAAAGCCATCATTCCACGCTAAAGGAAATTCCAATGCAACAGCTGCAGTTTTATTTAAAGCAGTAGATAATGTTCCTTGTTCCTGAAGCATTTTTACATTGTTAGCTATCATCTTTTTGATCTCTGCTCTTTGTGTTTCATCCATATGATCCAGCATAGGTAACACATATTCCCCACCACCAAAATGTTCAGTATTTTGGGCAGCCACAAATTGTATTCCAATTACAAATAACAATAAAAAAGTAGCTATTTTCATTTGATTAATTTCATTTGTTAAAATAGATGTAACCATCATTAAATTAAATAAGTTTTTGCCTTTTCCAAAGCAGTGGAAATGCCCCCGGGATTTTTACCACCTGCACTTGCAAAGAATTTTTGTCCGCCTCCTCCACCATCAATTTCTTTCCCCAATTCCCGAATGATCTTTGCAGCATCAAACCCTTTTTCATCAACTAAATTATCGCTTATGATAATAGAAATATTTGCTTTCCCCTGAAGATCAGCAGCCAATACACAAAATAAATTACCCGTTTCATTGCGCAGGTCAAAAGCTAATTTTTTTATTTGATCTGCATTGTCAAGATCAACCTTTGCGCTGATATAATTATAGCCGTTGACAGCAGTAATGGTTTTTAATAAATTATCTTTTAAGCGCACTATTTTTTCCGACTGATATTTTTCTAAATCTTTTTTCAGAGAATTATTTTCTTCACTTAAAGCGCTCACACTTTTTACAAGGTCAGCACCTTTAGTTATTTCTGCTATTTGTTTTAAAGTATGTAACGTATCATCAATATAATTCCCTACCACCTCGCCTGTAATTGCCTCTATACGGCGAATACCTGCAGCTACTGCACTTTCTGAAACAATTTTACAATAGCCTATTTCACCTGTTGCCCCAACATGTGTTCCGCCGCAAAATTCTTTGCTGAAATTTTCATCTGCAATAACCACGCGCACACTGTCACCATATTTTTCACCGAACAACATCATTGCACCTAATTTTTGTGCTTCCTCTATCGGCATTACTTTAGTAATAACGGGAATATTTTCGCGAATTTTTTTGTTGATGATATTTTCAATTTCCTTTAATTCGCTGTCCGATATTTTGGAAAAATGCGAAAAGTCAAATCGCAATCTGTCGGGACCAACGTAACTTCCTTTTTGTTGCACATGTGTACCCAAAACTGTTCTTAACGCTGCATGTAATAAATGTGTTGCTGTGTGATTGTAGGTTATATCTGTTCTTCTTTTTTTATCTACCAGCGCTATTACATTCTTTTCGGCATGTTCAGGTAATTTATCCGTAAAATGAATGATTAGATCATTTTCTTTTTTTGTATCCAACACCTTTAATACATCTTCATTAATGGTAATTGTTCCGGTATCACCTGTCTGACCACCACTCTCTGCATAAAAAGGAGTTTTATCTAAAACAATTTGATATTGCGTTACATTTTTTGTTTTTACCGAACGCATTTTCACAATGGATGCTTCTGTTTCCAATTGGGTATAACCTACAAATTCTATTTTATTGTTTTCCTGTATCACTTGCCAGTCGCCGGTTTCCATGCTTGTTGCATTTCTGCCTCGGTCTTTTTGTTTTTGCATTTCTGCCTCAAAACCTGGTTTGTCAATGTTTAAACCACTTTCTCTCGCAAGCAATTCAGTAAGGTCATATGGAAATCCGAAAGTATCATACAATTCAAATGCAACATCGCCTGCAATAATATTTTCGTTGGAAGCAATTAATTCCCGTTTTACATCTTCCAATCTTTTAATACCATTTTCCAGGGTGCGTAAAAAAGATGTTTCTTCTTCGAAAATTACCTTAG
>JAYSYX010000001.1:0-6037 GCA_043727235.1 Bacteroidota bacterium | reverse complement strand
ATCAACATCACATGGCAATGCCTCGGGACCAACTGTTGGCACTCCGGAATAATTTATATAAAATCCGAAAGTTGCATCGAGATCCCATAAGGTATAACCCCATTTATGATGCGTTCCTTCGGGATTAAATCCACGCCAAACTGCTGTATTATATACTAACCAATCTTTACAAACAGAAGTGGTATTAACACACATATAGTCTACCAGACTATAAATGTCAAGCAGGTCGGTAACCTGTTCATAATTGCTGTCAATGGTAAGATCATTATCATCTGCAAGATCGCGTAAATCGTCCCATGCATCTTCCGTTTCATCGCCTCCATATTCACTCCATGTATTACTCCAGGTCATCTGATATTGAATATCGTATTTACCCTGATTGTAATAAAACTCTGTAAAATCATGATCATCTGTTTTTTCCCTGAAAGAATAAACTCCCCAATATTCACCATTTAAATAAACAATACATCTAGCAGCGGTTCTAACATCTAAACGCAGGTCATCATTTTTTGCAAGCATCTGAATATAATCATCGCGCATGTGCGCACTTCCTTCATTTTCATCGTGGTGTGCTGCGGGATAATTATCATCACCGGAAGCACGGAATATCATTCTCTGAAATTCATCTCTTGCAGAAACATCAAAAAACTTTTCTTTTAATGCATTGCTATATCCGAATTCATCCCTGCTCACCCAGTCAATACTGCGCTGATCATTTGCCCAGCTATCCTGACCATGCGAATTTAATTCTCCATATGATCTTGTTTTGCTATCGAGATCTGTACCGAATATTTCAATGGAACCAATAGGTTCCAGATCCTGGTCTCCATTTGCCAATTCCAATAAGGTATCCGCAGCTATCGATACAACAGTCATTGTATGACTCACATTTATAAAATATGTATAAAATTGTATTTTACCGGGAAGTATATCAATATCCGGAGCAAAAGTTCTTGCTTTTAATACCGTAGTATTTTCAATTAAAATAGAATCTGTATATATTGGATCACTTAATTTAGGTTCCGTTCCGTCTAAAGTAAAATGTATTTCTCCCCCAGGTTCAATAGTTGAGATACTTACATAAATCGGTGTGTTATAAAATCCACCGGGCAAACTCATTTCCGGTCTGTCGCTATATCCGAAAAACATTAGAGCCGTATTATTTGTAGTACCTGGGGTGGGCGTCGTACAAACTTTCCAATCGGCAGCCCCATCAACACTCCTCGCCCTTGCATCATGTGTGAGCGTAAAATCCATCGTAAGCGAATCTAAAATATTTAAACCGGCATCTGATAAAATAATTTGATCGGGATTATTTTTAGTTTGGGTTAGTCTGAAATTTACATGGTAATCATCGCCCTCCACAACATCTCTTCCGGAGCACCAGAATAAAATAAAATCGTTAGCCGGAATTATGGTGCCTGCCGGAATTGTCCATTTATTTAATTCATCATCGTCATCACTCAGATGATATCCGCTCAGATCAACATCCAAACCACCAACATTATAAAGTTCAAACCAATCTTCATAAGCAGCATGATTGTCTGAAAACTGCTTCCAATTGGATGCAGAATATTCATTAATAACTACCTGAGCATAAACTTGAGTGCATAAAAGGGCTAAGAGGAGAAGAAATACCTGACGCATTCGATATGTTTTTTGTGTAAATATAAAGTTAAATTTACGTAAAGTGAAGGGATGCGGGGAAATAGGAGTTAGGAAATAGGAAGGACATGACATTGGACCTAGGAGATAGGACACGGCAGATGAGAAATTGTCCTGGAAAATAGGATTTTCACCCCCAATGTGTCCCCACAATGTTACCCGAAGCAATTAACTTCATTCTGATCGACCTTAGTGACGTTTATATTTTGCTCATTAATTAATATTAATGTTTATAGTCATGAATTATTTTAATACTGAAAATTAACCTCCGAATCCACAGAGTTCGCTGCGCGTAACACTGTGGGGACACTCATCGGCTGTTATATAAATTGTAAATTTTTCCCCGAAGCTTAATCATCCTCCTAACGACATTGTCAATTGTCAATTATCAATTATCAATTGTCAATTTTTTTCGCTACCACAACCCCCAGCTCCGAAACGATCTTCAAACTTCCATCTTCCAAAACGATCTTTTTATTATTATTCGGTGCGAAAAAAATATTATTGTTTTCCCATTCAAAAATTTTATCCGGCATTTCTAATTCGCGGGCATCTTGCAGATTATCGCCTTTCCAGACATACATCATGTATACAATATCTTCTTTAAAATTAATTCTGGCAATTGTAAGATAAATATTCATTTGAGGGCGGAAAGCAGTTCCTAATATTTGAGCATTTATAAATCCGCCATTTTCCTTCGTGGTTTGTTTCCACCTTTCTCCGGGTCCATTTGCAAATTCTTCTGCAGGCATATCCCAGGCATCTGCTATTAATTTATAATTTCCGGAAAATAATCCGTTGAGCATTTCCAGTGTGGTGGAATTGTATTTTTCTACAACTTCATTTTTTTCTGTGCCATCACTTATCAATACATTAAAAGCTGCCGGAGTTGAATAGCGAACAATTAACCTGTCGAACTCATCAAATTGAACTGTTATTTTTGAACTATTATCCAAAGAATATACACCGGTATTGTTTTTAATTAAGGCAGGATCCGGCACTTCATTAATTCCCCTTAAAATATCATAGGTTTTTAATGCGTAATCATCAGAAATCTTTCCACCGATATTTACATTCACAATAACACAGGTTTTAGTTTGCTGATTAAATCCCATAAAGGTGCTCAACGAAACTCCATTTCCTCCATTGTGCCAGATCATTTTACCATCGGGAGAATCCATAATTACCCAACCATAACCATAGTAGGTTTCTTCATCCGGATATTCTTTTATGTGGGGAGTGAAATATTTTTCCTTTGCAGCTTTATTTAAAATTTTCTCCCCTTCCAAAGCTAAGGACCATTTATACATATCATCCAGTGTGCTTAGGATGCCCCCATTGGCCTTCAGGTGCCAGCCCGGACTAATTCCATTAAAGCGCTCCGACATAGTTCCCCAACGTTCACCATCTTCATGATAACCAACGCTTAACGTGCTAGCATTAAACTGAGGAATTATATAACCGGTGTGCAACATATCAGCCGGCACAAAAATTTCATCGTGTAAAAATTGTTCATATGTTTTACCTGATAACTTTTCTATTAGAATACCTAGTATCGAATAATCTACGTTTGAATATTCATACATCTCTCCGGGAGAAAAAAGTAATTTTTCAGAAAATGCACGTTTCATATAATCCTCCGAACTAATCTGTTCGAAATCATCGCCAATTGCTCCCCGAAGTCCCGCGGAATGCGTCAGTAAATGATGTAGAGTAATATTCTTTTTATCAGCAGGAATTTCCGGAAAGTATTTACTTAACAAATCAGAAGTATTTAATTTTCCTTGCATCTCCAATTTTAAAATTGCCGCACCGGTAAATTGTTTGGTAATAGACCCAATATCAAAAACAGAATTTCCGTCCTCAAGCATTGCAGCTTCTCTATCCTTCCATCCATAACCTTCTTTCAATATAATTTTACCCTCATGCACAACCAATACATTTCCTGAAAAATTATTAATCTCCGCCTTTTTGAAAAAATTATCTATCTGATCATGATAATCATTTTGTGCAAATACTGAAACACCGGATGCTATTAATAAAAAGAAAAATATTAATTTATTCATAAAATATATTTTAAATCTATCACGAAGGAAAGGCTTTTTATCACAACAAAATAGCAATTAACCTAAATTTGCCATTATTAAGGTAAAATAACGAGTGGGAGTAGTGAATAGTGAGTAGTGAGTATGAATCTCGATAGCCGTTTACTTTTACCTCAGACTAATGACTAATGACTCTTGACAATCTGCGTGAATCGTGAGGAGTCCTCCTTCGCTGAAGCTACGGCGGACAAGTGAGTAATGAGTTATGAGTTCGTAAGACGGAGCCTCGACTTACTCGTGGTAATCTCAGTTGGTGAGTGGTGAATAGTCAGGGGTGAATATGCTCCGAATTGAAATTATCGTTCCGATTGAAAATTGTTTTAATTGTAGAGACGCAATGCATTGCGTCTCTACAATTAAAACAATTTTCCAAAATCGCTAACTCATACCTCCTAATCCTCCACCCTACCTCTGCGCCCCCTGCCCCTCTGTGCCCTCTGCGGGAAATTTTTAACCTACTATCAAACCACCATACCCTACTCTACCTCTGCGCATCCGGCGCCCTCTGCGGGAAACCTTTTAATTATTTGGTAATTTGTTAGTTGGGTAATTTATTAATTTAATTCTAATCCAAAACTGATCGCTTAAGCATGGAGCTAATTTTATTCATAATATATCTATGCACACTCTTCTCCTCTACCCTCTGCGGGAAATTTTTAACCTACCATAAAACCACCTGCCCCTCCACCCTACCTCTGCGCCCCCTGCCCCTCTGCGAACTCTGCGGGAAACCCCTTCGCACATTCTGTATAAAACTAACTTACTTTACACCTGCGCGAAACAATACCCTAAACAGGAAAGGTCACCAACGCTTTTCGCACACTCTCACGAAATTCTTTTTTATTTATATTCAACTCAATATCCTCATGACGAAAATATTGAATGATATTTTCTGTTGCCATGTTTCCGGTAAGATCATCAGCTGCCATCGGACAACCACCAAATCCTTTTATTGCACCGTCAAATCTTCTGCATCCGCTTTTATATGCTGCGTCAATTTTTTCTAACCAGGCATCAGGTGTAGTATGTAAATGTGCACCAAACTCTACTGCGGGAAACTTCGGGATCAAATAGGAAAATAAATATTCTATTGATTCAGGATTCGCAATACCAATGGTATCCGCTAGTGAAATATATTTAATATTCAATTTCACCATTTTCTCCACCCACTCCGCAGCAATTTCAGCACTCCAGGGATCTCCATAAGGATTACCAAATCCCATAGATATATATATCATCAATTGTTTGCCATTATCATCACACAATTGTTTTATTTCTTTAACCCGATCAACACTTTCTGTAATGGAAGAATTTATATTGCGCTGCTGAAATGTTTCGGATATAGAAAAAGGAAATCCTAAATAATTAATTCTTTCAAATTTAACTGCATCTTCTGCCCCGCGAACATTACCAATTATTGCGAGTAATTTTGATTTAGTTCCGGAAAGATCCAATTGATTCAAAACATCCGCAGTATCCGCCATTTGCGGAATTGCCTTGGGAGAAACAAAACTTCCGAAATCAATAGTATCAAATCCAACTTTTAATAATTGATTAATATATGCCACCTTCTTTTCGGTAGAAATAAATTCATGAATACCCTGCATGGCATCACGCGGACATTCAACTAATTTTATTGTCTCGGGCATAAAAACAATTTAATTTTCATCGTAAGTGGTAATTATAGGTTTGGGTTCCGGAATAATAAGGTCGGGATTAAAATCCGGAAAAAATTGTGTTTTCATTTCGGGTGTCAGTTGTTTGATATCGAGAAAATACCAATTTATTCCTTCATCCATACTTACTGCGAGCAAAGTACTTTCACTTATCATTTTACCTCCTGTATATTTCATATATACCGTTTGTGTAATGGTGGAATGTAATTCACTTCCCGCTTGAAAGATTGCACCGGGTTCACCCACCTTTGCAGAATCAACAAACACACCATCTGCTTTCATACCATCCATCATTTGTTTTACCATCGATTCCAACACAACCTTTCCTCCCGCTATTTCCAGAATTTTAGGATAGGTATAATCCAATAAACTATTATAATTTTCATCTTTAAAGGCCGTAACCATTTTTTCGGCTTGCGATTTAATGTTATCAGAAACGGTTTGTGAATTTGATAATAGAACACAAAAAAGTAATGGAATTATGATTGCTATTTTTTTCATAAAAGTTTTAAATGAAAATTAAGTTTAAAATTAAAATTGTCTAGCATATGAATTTTTTTGCCACGAAGGCACAAAGACACCAAGGAACAC